>DATAMU010000860.1:0-6715 GCA_036266605.1 Candidatus Acidiferrum sp.
AATCTCAACAAGGTCGGCGAAGTCTTCGAGGTCCTTGTCGGTACCTTGAATCGTGGCAGTTAAGTGTCCGCCGAGATTCCGCGCTGCGTCGATGATCTGCTCTCGATCAGCGCACTGAATGAGCAGGGTAGAAGGCCCAAAGACTTCGGCAGACAAATCGGGGTTTGCTGCGAACGCTTTCGCATCGGTCTGAAACACGACCGCGCCGGCGAGAAAAGCCGGATCAGTACCCGGTTGTTCGCCTTCTGAAAGCACGGCAACTCCGCCGCCGTGCTTCTTCCGATTTTCGATTTCGCGCCGGTACGATGTCGAAATTCCGCCGGTGAGCAATGTGAACTTCTGCGATTGTGCCGATTTGCTCTGAAACTCCGCGGCAAACTCGGTCGCTTCTTTTGACTGCGGGATAAAAACAAGTCCGGGCTTTGTGCAAAATTGTCCGCTGCCTAGAGTGAACGAACCGTGCAGTTGTCCGGCGATTTCCTTGCCGCGAGACGCGAGCGCGCCGGGCAAAAGAAATACCGGATTCGTGCTGCCCATTTCGGCGTAAAAGGGAATTGGTTCCGGTCGCGCCGCCGCCAGATTCATCAACGCGCGACCACCCGCGGTGGAACCCGTGAATCCGCCAGCCTTGACGAGTGGATGCTGCACGAGTTGCGCTCCGACAGCGTTGCCCGAATCGAAAAGCAGTGAGAATACAGCCTCCGGCAGATTTTCTTCGCGAATGCTCTGGATAATCGCGCGCGCGACAAGCTCGCTCGTACCCGGATGCGCCGGATGCGCTTTGAAAATCACGGGATTTCCAGCCGCGAGTGCCGACGCCGTGTCACCACCAGCGACGGAAAACGCCAACGGAAAATTACTGGCGCCAAATACAACGACCGGACCGATGGGATGCAGCATGGATCGGACGTCAGGCTTCGCGAGCGGTTTCCGATTTGGATCCGCGCGATCGATGCGCGCACCCACCCACGAATCTTCTTCGACGACGCTTGCGAAAAGCCGTAGCTGACTACAAGTGCGGCCGGTCTCGGACACAAGGCGAGGTTTGGGTAACGCGGTTTCGAGATGCGCGCGTTCGACGAGTGCTTCGGTGATGGCCTCAATCCGTGTGGCGATGCGACGTAAAAACGCAGCGCGCGCCATATTCGAAATACGGCTGTAAGCAGGAAACGCAGCGGCCGCGAGCTCTACGGCTTTATCGGTTTCGTTGGACGTCGCCGAGTAAAATACTGGGTCTACTTTTTGTCCCGTTGCGGGATTCCACGCCGAAAATGAATCACCGCCGCCTGAAGCTTCGCCAAATCCGATCAGTGATTTGCCTGAAAATGTCATGGGTCCCCGTTCTATCGCGCAGTGTGGTGAAGTTTGAGTTCGGTGCTGGCACGTTTCGGCCGATTTGAGATCGCATGGCGAACGAGATCCTTTGTTGCCTGCAACTCCGTTCCCGTCAATCTCAGTTTAGGCGCACGCACATCGGCATTGCCGATGCCGAGCTCTTCCTGCACGTGCTTTATGAGCTGTACGAATTTCGGGACAGTGTCGAGCCGAAGCAACGGCAGGAACCAGCGATAGAGTTCGAACGCTTCGGCCGATTTTCCGGCGACTCCGTAGTCAAAGAGATCGACCGATTCCCTTGGCAACGCGTTCGCGAGGCCCGCGACCCATCCTGTGGCGCCAACGCTGATGGCTTCGAGGATCGCGTCATCGACTCCCACGAAAACCGCCAGCCGGTCGCCGACGAGTGCGCGAATGGCCGAGACGCGGCGAACATCCGCGCTGGATTCCTTCACCGAGTGAAAGTTCGAGAATTCTCTGGCCAATTCCTGAATCTGTTCCGGCAGGAAATCGGTGCCGTAGGCGATCGGGTTGTTGTACAGCATGCACGACAACGGCGTCGCTTGGAATACCGCGGCGACGTGAGCCTTCATCTCGCGCCAGTCGCCCTTATAGACGTACGGCGGAAGCACCATCAAGCCTTCGCAACCGGCATCTCGCGCTGCTTTCGCCAGACTCGCCGACTCCGCAGTCGTTAGCGACGAAATCGCTGCGACTACTGGCGCTTTTCCGTGGAGCGCCTTCGCGACGTTGCTCAAGAGGGAAACCTTTTCGTCGAAATTCAGCGTCGCGCCTTCCCCAAGCGAACCAAGCGCGACCACTCCGGTGCAGCCGTTTTCGACGAGCCATTGCACGTGCGCCGCCATGAATCCGTGATCGATTTGCGTGCCCGATTTGAAGCACGTCGTGATTGCGGGCATTACGCCATTCCACTTCATTGTGATCCTCCGTGAACTTGTGAAGACACTTCAGCCAAACTCGAGCAGCGAGCGGGAAATACAGGTGGCCGCGATGCGGCTACGTTCCAGCCGAACAAGAAGCGTGCCGCGGCGCCACAGACCCGACCTTGGCAGGGTCCCATGCCACAGCGTGTGTGCAACTTCGCAGCTTTCCACGACGTATGTTTGCGCACGCGGCCGAGAGTAACGTCCTCGCAGCGGCAGACGAGCGTGTCTTCCGACGCCAGTTCCTTGAGTTCGTGTCGCAGCCGAAATGTTTTTTCCATCGCCAACGCAAGCTTGCGATAGCGCGCTCTCTCCGTGAAGAGCCGCGAAGCTTCGTCTTTCTTGTTCGTCGCAGCGTGGCCTGCGATGCGGCCTTCGAGGATGCTCAGTTCCATGCCGCCGATTCCCGTAGGTTCGCCCGCACAGTAGACCTTTCCCATCGAAGTCTGCTGATAGTCGTCGGTCGCCACAAACTCGTCACTCAGTTGGCATCCGAGAAGCTGCGCCAGTTCCGTATTCGGTACGAGATGAAAGCCGCAAGCGAGATAGTCGCAAGGAATTTCCCGCAAGCGCCCGTTGTCGGAAATTCGAACAGATTCGAGCCGCTCTCCGCCGATCGCCGCAACCGGCCACGCATTTGTGAGATAGCTCGCCTTTCGGCTAGCGAGTCGCAGCTTGACCGCTTCGGAAATCTTCGCCGGAAAGCGCAGCATCGTACCAGCGAAATTGGTCAGCGTGGACATCGGCGCTTGTTCGCAGATGCAAACAACCTCCGCCCCATGCGCGCACAAATACGCCGCCACCGCGAACAAGAGCGGCCCGGTCCCAGCGACGACAACGCGTTTCTTTGCAACGTCGAGGCCGGACTTCACGAGAGCCTGCAATCCGCCGGCGCCCACAACGTTCGGCAGCGTCCATCCCGGAAACGGAAGGAATAGCTCGCGCGCGCCTGTTGCCAATATGAGTTTTTCAAAACGTAGGCGAGAAATCGAATCATCGGTTTCGACTTGTAGTTCGCCGCGTTCCGCGTGAATCACCCGACTGCCACTCACGACTCGGACTCGCGACTTTGCCAATCGTTCGAACCAGAACGCCGCATGCTGGGAACTTTGATTCTCAATGCTGCGCCGCCAAATTTGCCCGCCGGGTTTCGCGTTGTCGTCGATCAAAACGACATCACGCTCCGACTCAGCCGCAGTTACAGCACCCGCAATTCCCGCGGGACCGCCCCCGATGACGGCAACATCCGCGCTCGTCGCGGAGCCGTTACTCATCGCAACGAATCTCCATTCCTTCGATACACGTGATCTGGCAGCCTCGCTGATGCGCCTTCCCATCGATAGTGACGCGGCATTCGAAGCACGTGCCCATGCCGCACAGCGGCGCGCGGTTCTCCCCGGTGACTGAGATGCGACAGGCACTCTGCGCAGCTAAAACCGCTACGGCGACACTTGCACCATTCACGATGCGAACCGGCCGCTGATTTACGCGAACGGTGATCACGCCCGTTGTTGCCGCGTCGCTACGCATGGATTTCCGCCAGGATGTGTCGTGATGGAAGATACGGCGCCAATGGAATCGCGGGCTCAGACCCGTCGATGTGTGCCCGGATGAGTTTCGCCGTTGCGAGTGACGTCGTAATGCCGAGTCCTTCATGTCCCGTCGCGAGCAGGACGCTCGGATCCTTCTCCCAAGGTCCAATCAGGGGCAAGCTGTCAGGAGTCCCAGGTCGGTAACCCGTCCACACGCGAATGGCAGACAGCGATTCGAGCTTCGGCACGAATTCGAACGCGCGATGAAGCATGCGTGAAACCATCTCGGTATCGACGCGCTCGTCCACAGCGCCGTATTGGCTCGACGATCCGATGAGAATTTGCCCCGTTTTGCGTGGCTGCAAATTGAACGCGACCGAATCCGCAGTCACCGAGTGTGCCGATTTCAAATAGCCGAGCTCGACAAGCTGGTGCCGTATCACATCGGGGTAGCGATCGGTGATGACAAGGTGGCCCTTGCGCGGCTTTACCTGAATGCCTTCGGTCAACTCCGGAGCGCAGCAACCAGCGGCGTTGATGAGCTTATCCGCAGATATGACTGTTCCATCGTCGAGCAAGGCTTGCGATCCGCCGAGCCTACGAACGGAGCGATCAAGAATCACAGTGGCGCCGAGCGCCGCCGCCCGCTCGAGGAAATACGCAGTGGCGGCAGGCGGATAAACCACCGCGTCGCCTTCAACCAAAAGTCCGCCGGCCATCGGCGTTTTCAGATTTGGCTCAGCGTCGTGAACCGCAGCGGAGTCTAAAATCTCAGCAGCGACCCCACGTTCCCGGTAGTACGCATGCTTGCGCCGAGCCTCGGCCAACTCTTCGTCGTCGCACGAGAGCCAAATCGTTCCGCATCGATCAAACTCAATCGTGGACGGCAATGCATCGCGCAATTCGTGCCATAGCACCTGCGAATAGCGCGTCAGCGCAAACTGCGCTTCGGAGTCGTCCATGGCGACGATATGCCCCATCGACGCACCGGTCGCGCCCGAAGCAGGAAAGCTGCGATCGACGATCGCAACGCGCATCTTCGCTCTCGCGAGTTCAAGCGCGCACGCCGCGCCGACAATCCCGGCGCCTGCGATCAACACGTCTAACGACGATTTCATGCTTGAATGCCGTAACGGAACGGATCGCGCGGGTCGAAAATGAAATCACCTTCCGACGTGATGAATGCCGAGCCCTTCACGACGGGAATGACTTCGCCACCCTCGATGCGAATCTGCCCTTCGAAGACGCTGCCAACGATGCTCTCTTGCCGCCATACACCGCCGGGCTGAAGCTTGCCGTCGGCGTAGAGGCAAGCAAGCTTGGCGCTGGTTCCGGTGCCGCACGGCGATCGGTCGTAAGCCTTGCCGGGGCAGAGTACAAAATTCTTGCTGTCGATTCCTGGAATCGTCGACGGACTAAAGAGTTCGATGTGATCGATCTCCGCTCCATCGCTGCCGCGAACCCCATTCTTCTCGAGTGCTTGCCTGATGGCCCAAGTGAACTGCGTGAGTTCGTCGATGTTCTTGGGCTTCAGCTCGAACGGATGGTCGTTCACCAGGAAAAACCAATTGCCGCCCCATGCAATATCGCCACGCACGGTTCCGTAACCCGGCACGTGAATTCCGACTCGCTCCGCCGTTCGACGGCTGGGAACGTTCGCGACGGTAACCTCGCCCGTCTCATGAAGAGTGGCGGTCACCGTCCCCACGGGCGTATCAATTTTGTGTTCCCCGAGGCTGATTCGTCCCAGGTGCGAGAGTGTGACGATCAAACCGATGGTGCCGTGAACGCACATCCCCAAATACCCGACATTATTAAAGTAGATGACACCCGCCGTGCTGCCGGGATTCGCAGGCTCCGTAACCATCGCGCCTACAACCACTTCCGACCCGCGCGGTTCGTTCACAAGGGCGTGGCGCAAATGATCGTGGTGGCGCCGGAATTCGTCCAGACGCTCTGCCATGGTTGCTTGGGGAAGTACAGGCCCTCCGGAGACGATGACACGGGTCGGTTCGCCACCAGTGTGCGAGTCCACAACTTGAATGCGGTCCACCGTGCGGTAGCCGTTGGATGGTACCTCAGCCGTCGTGGACCGTTCGCTAAGTTGGTCGGTTACGCGTTTCATCTTGTTGGAAGCAGGTGACTAAGAGCGATCGACCTATGGCTCAACGAGCATCGCACAATTCGCCAGTCGAGTCCTAGGCCGGCGGGCAGAGCGTGCCGTTATTCATTGCATACAATATACATGTTCCCGCCGCCCGGCAACCACTTTCGATTCGTGCCCACGGCGGGGTGCTTTTTTTCGCGCGATCTCTGCTGAATTCTGTCAGAGTCGAGTGAAGCTCCCGCATGTTGTATGAAAACACAGTTAGCGTGTTGGCGGAACCCGCTCGCATCTCCAACGCTGATAATAACCTTTGGTATCTCGTCCTTCGCGGCTTGATTGGCAGGAGTTCGGTTCATGTTCGAATGGAATAAAGCTAGGGTGAAGAGTCTTACGGGTTTGGAAATCTGGTTCTTCATTGTTGGTCGGGTTCTGGCCGGTTTCGGCCTTGGCATTCTGGCTGCTCGCTTCTGGCCGCAAATCTTCACTAAGGTTGGCCCTCCAGCGATTGTCGGTGGGTTGCTTTTGATGTCGATTGCGGCCAAAGGGCTTTTCCGCCGAACAACAAACACATTCGACTAGTTCAATTGTTGAACAGCCCTATTGTTGGAAAACGCAGCAAGAAGCAGTTGTAATTGAAGAGTTTTGGTAGGGGCGGTGGGGATCGAAAACAACGCCAGTAGGAGTTTCAAAGACTTAGAGGAAAGGCGGGGGAACACCAGGACATTGAAAAGGAACGATAAGGAATTCTAAGCAATCCTTATTGGCCCCTCAATGGCCCCCTTCGTTCTCCGGGCTGT
>DATAMU010000861.1:0-2035 GCA_036266605.1 Candidatus Acidiferrum sp.
TGCAAGGACAGGCTAATTTCCGTTTCGGACGATCGATTCCAGACAGTCGATGGCAGGGTCCAAATCGTAATAGGTGAGTTCGTGTATACCACCGGAAAGCAAAGCCTCAATCGAATCTCTCTGCTCTTGTCGCGCCTTTGAATCGGCAAGAAACATTTCGCGCCGATTTCCCATGACATCGGCAGTGGCGGTGAACGTGATGTCCAAAACGTCGTTCATCCATCTACGCGCCTCGTCTTTCGGAAACGGACTGATTTTCGCAGTTTCGCCCGGCGCACGATTCAAAAACACAACGTGGTCGATTTCGCAGGTGAACGCGGTCGTCAGCTGCGGCAATTCGGCCGTCGTAATCTCAAAACCGAATTCTCCGTTCTGCCGGCGGATGACCGGGCGATTCTCCATCTGAGGAAACAGCTTCGGGGCATCCGGCCTGAGGCGCACCAAGAGAGGATTGCCGATAACCCGGCGTCCCGGATTTTTGCGAATGGCGTAGACCGCGTCGTCTGTAGTAAACGTCCAGCCACGTTGCGCGCATGCGAAGGATAGCGTGGACTTTCCGGCTCTGGAGTGGCCACAAAGCAGCACGCCGCGTCCATTGAGCGAAACGCACGCGGAATGGACGACGCCAAAGTTCGGCGGCGTAAACAAGAGCCCAGCCATCAATTCCATGAAGTGGTAGCGGAAGAACGCCTGGTCCGAAACGGTGGCGGGCGTCATCCAGCCAAAAGCAAATCCCGCGGTGACGTCGCATGTGCCGAAATTCTCGGCGTCGCCAATGATCGAGATCAGGCCTCGCTGGCCCAGGATTGCCGGGGCGGGCGGAAGGTCTGTTCGCTTGCTCTCCGAGACGCCGATGCGGACGTGAATGGGATCGATATCCAGAATTTTGGGAAATGGCCCCCAACTCTGGCGAGCGGCGTCGATGACCGCTTGTGAATTCGTGGAGAGCTCCAGTGGAACGCCGCACGGGAAGTGACTGGCGCGCAGAGGAAATTCATCGAAGTAGCGAAGCGGGTCTCGAGGCCAGTCCGGTTGCTTATCGATTGCGGTGCGAGCCGCGGATGCCGTCGTCACGATGTCACCTCTTATAAGATTTATAAAATGGGGCGCGAACTGAGGCTCGCGTCCGGAATACGCCCGTGCTCGCGTTCACCGACCATCAGCCGAAAGAAAAATGCAGCTGCCAATCCGACGATGCTCGCGGCGGTCAAGACGAGTGGATAGCCAAACTTTGTAAAAGAAGCGCCCGCGGCGGCGGCGGCCATAGCGGACGCGATGTTGATCACGAGGAAGTTGAGCGCAGAGGCTCCCGTTCGCTCCTCGGGGGCAACCTGATTCATGAGGAACAGCAGGATGCCGGGCTCGGTCATCCAATGCAGCGCCATGTAGCCGACATAGACGACAGAGGCCGTGGGCACGCGTGAACAAAATGCCAGTGCCCCGAGCGTGATTGCCGCTCCGATTTGCAAATATACGATCCCGTCGACCATACCCAACTTGCGAAATATGAACGGCGTGGCCATGATGGCGAGAACTTGCGAAAGCTGGGCGTAAGAGTAGATCGAACCGATCTGTTGCACCGACATGTGCAAATACTGGGAAAAATAGACGTTATAGAACGGATCGAAAGTAGCGCCAGCCAAGGTCCAGAACGCGATTGCGGCGAGGTAGCGTTTGATAAAGCGTCCGGTCGGATACACTCTCCGTTCATTTGCCGGCGCGGCTAAAAATTTAATTCGCGATACAAAATACGCCCCAATCGCCACAAACCCGCAGGCGACCAGCAACGCCAGTTGCTTCGTGCGTTCCGGGGATGTCGTCGACGCAAGCGCGCCCAGCCATCCGGGAAGGCGGCCTCCGACTTGTCCGCCGAGGATTCCGATCGCAATTCCGGAAGAAAACATCGTGCTGAATCCCACCGGTCTGTTGCGCTCGTTCGTGAGTTGTGCGAGGGCCGGCGAAATGCAAACGGCCCAGATCGTTATGAAGAAACCACCCAGAAACGCGAGGACGATGAGTAGAACTTCGTTCGAGA
>DATAMU010000862.1:0-6727 GCA_036266605.1 Candidatus Acidiferrum sp.
CGCCTTCTCCTCAAAAACCCAGGCTTCACCGCCGTCGCGGTCCTCGCCCTCGCGCTCGGCATTGGCGCCAATACCGCCATCTTCAGCGTCGTCTACGCCACGCTCCTCGCGCCCCTCCCATACAACCAGCCCGATCGCATCGCTATGGTTTGGTCTCAGGTCAACGGCGGCCACAACGGCGTCTCCGCCGGAGACTTCCTCGACTGGCAGCGTGAGAACTCCAGCTTGGAATCTATTGCCGCGTGGAGCGGCCGCTCCATGAGCCTCAGCACCGGCACTCAACCGGAGCGCATCCAGGCTTCCGCCTGCACTCCACAATTCCTGCACGTTCTCGGTCAGCCCATTCTGCTCGGCCGCGACTTCCTGCCCGAGGAGGGCGTAGTCGGCAAAGAGTTCGAAGCCATTCTCAGCTATCGTCTCTGGCACGACCGTTTCGGCGGCGACAAATCCATCATCGGCCAGCAGATTCGGATGAACGGCGAGCAATACACGGTCGTCGGCGTTCTCGCTCCCGGCGCCACCGATCGCGTGCAAACCCAGATGTATGTCCCTCTCGCGTTCAAGCCAGATCAGATCAATCACAATTTCCATTTCGTCCTGGTGATGGCGCGCATGAAAGCGGGCATCACCCTCGCGCAGGCCAATGCCGACATGCAATCGGTTGCGGCGCATGTCAGTCAGGAGTACCCGAAGTCCAACAAAGGCTGGAGTGCCGTCGTTGAACCGTTGCAAAACGATTTCCTCGATCGCAACGTTAAGCGCGCCCTCTGGATGATGCTCGGCGCCGTCGGATTCGTCCTGCTCATCGCCTGCGCCAACGTCGCCAACCTCCTGCTTGCGCGCGGCACAGCGCGCCAGTCCGAAATCGCCGTTCGTGCCGCACTCGGCGCAACACGGAAACAACTCTTCAGCCAATTCCTAACCGAAAGCCTCGCCCTCGCCGCGATAGGCGGCGCGCTCGGCGTCGGCCTCGCCTGGGCGCTTCTAAAAGTCATCATGTCGCTGATGCCCCAATACACGCTCCCATCCGAAGCCGACGTCACACTCAACATTCCCGTCCTGCTCTTCACCATGGCCGCCACCATGCTCGCAGGCGTTTTGTTCGGCTGCGTGCCCGCGCTGCAAGCCGCACGCCTCAATCTCAGCGACACCCTCAAGGAGAGCGGCCGGTCCGGCGGTGCCGGCAAACACCGCGTCCGCCACGCGCTCGTTCTCACCGAATTCGCTCTCGCGCTCACGTTGCTCGCCGCCGCCGGCCTCGCCGTTCACAGCTTCTGGAATCTCACTCACGTCGATATGGGCTTCCGCACCGACCACATCCTCACCTTCGGGCTACCGAAACCGGCCGAACAGCTAAAGACTCCGGAGCAGATCGTAGCCTTTTATCGAGAACTATCCGCGCGAGTCGAAGCTTTACCCGGCATCACGGCGGCATCCATATCGACGGGATTCCCGGTCCAGGGCACAGGCTTTGGCATGGGCTTCGAGATCGAAGGCAAACCCGCTCCCGACCATTCCCGACGCCCCGACGCCGGCTTCAACATGGTCACCCCCGACTATTTCAAGACGTTCGGCATCCGCATCACGCGCGGCCGCGGATTCACCGACGCCGACACAGCGGGCAGTATGCCCGTCGCAATCGTCAATTCCGAAATGGTCAAAAAATATTTCCCCGGCGTCGATCCGCTGACGCAGCGTATCGTCATCGACAAATTGATTCCCGGAGTAACCGACGTCGGCCCGTCAGTCACTTGGCAGATCGTCGGCGTCTATGAAAACGTGCGCAACGGCGGTCCGCAAAGCGAAGGCTTCACCGAGGTCGATGTTCCCTTCGCGCAAAGTCCTTGGCCCGGCGTCTCGATGGCTGTGCGCACCGCCGCTCAACCTGACAGCATGGCGAAAAGCATCGCTGCGGCGATTCGCACCATGGACCCCGACCTTCCGATGTCCGACGTGAAGTCAATGGATCATCTGCTCGAGGAATCGGTCGGTGACCAGCGGTTCGGCGCGGCGCTGTTTGGCGGCTTCGCCCTGATCGCGCTCGCGCTCGCCGCGTTCGGAATCTACGGCGTGATGTCGTTCGCCGTCGCACAGCGGACCCGCGAAATCGGCCTGCGCATGGCGCTCGGCGCCGGCGAAGGCCAGGTGATGAAGCTGATCATGAAAGAAGGCATGACCCTCGGCATCCTCGGTCTGCTGATCGGATTGCTCGGCGCCTACGGCATCGGCCGTCTCATGAAGAGTATGTTGTACGGAATCGGCTCGATCGACGGCCTGGCCTTCAGCGCCGTCGCATCAATCCTCCTTCTGTCGGCCCTTATCGCCTGCTACATCCCCGCGCGTCGAGCTACTCACGTCGATCCCATGGCGGCCTTGCGCGATCAGTAGCTTCGCCCGCGCGAACCTAAGCCACACGCGGCAGGGGCGCGGCACCGCCGTGCCCATCTATTCCTCCTCCACGACAAAGTTCGAACTCCCGCTCTTTTGATTCTCATCACAACCATTCGCAACGCCAGCCAGGAAGATCTTCCCTCCGTGCTATAACTTCCGCATCGAGGAGGTCGCATGATCGCTCGCCTCTGGTCCGCACGCGCCACGCCGCAAGACTGGCCAGCATACGAAAAGCATTTTATCGATCACGTCGTACCGGAACTGCGCACACAAAAAGGCTATGTCGCGTCGAACCTGCTCCAACGCGAAGACAGCGGCGAAATCGCCATCACTGTCCTGACTTTCTGGCGTTCGCTGGAGTCGATCGACGCCTTTGCCGGTCGCGATCGGGAGTCAGCGGTGGTCTCGCCGAGCGTCACCGCATTCCTCTCGAGCTACGATAAACGCGTGCAGCATTTCGACTTAGCCTTCGCCGACACGCCGTTTGACCTGACTTTTTAATCTTTGCGTCAAGCCGCGAGATTCTGGAAACTTTCTTGCCTTCATTTTCGTTCCTAACTGCACGAGAGAGGTGTGCCGATGCGCAACGCCATTGCCCTGGTCGCAAGTTCTCTTCTGATCGTGTTGGCGGCTGCCCTGCCGGGGCGCCCAACTCCACCCCCGCAAACCCACTTGTCCGTCACTGACATCTATACGCATCCGTTTGAGGTCGATCTCCCCTACGATCAAAAGCTCACCCTCGATCTGCGTTCCGGCGCCTATAAAGTGACCCCCAGCAACGGCGAGAAATTTTCCGTCCGCACCACCGGCGATCGGGCCGAAAAAGGCCGCGACATCTCGGTGACTTTCAAGCACATGAATTCTCACGCTGAGCTGCAGTTGACCGGCGGTTCGACGAAGGAAGGTCCGAGCATCGTCATTGCGGTCCCCAAATCCTCGAATCTCGTTGTTCGCCTGCCTTTCGGGGATCTGGACATCGAAGGCGTCTCCGGCGACAAAGACGTCGAAATGCACGCCGGCGATCTCAACATCGAAGTCGGCAATCCGGCCGATTATGCGCACGTCGATGCTTCGGTCGGCGCCGGTGACATTAACGCCGGTCCTTTCGGTGAAAACAAGGATGGCCTCTTCCGCTCCTTCGAGAAATCCGGCCCCGGCCGCTACCGCCTCCACGCCCACATCGGCGCCGGCGACCTGAATCTAAAGTAAAACAACCTCGCAACATACTCGCCGACTCTCAACTAGGTAGGCGACCTGGTTCGTGACGTTGCCTTGCCTCGCGTGTTTGCGTATAACCGATGCCCATGTCGCCGCTCCTCTTCGCCTCGCTGAAGCCGGTCACGCTGACGCCCACGGAGCTCCGTTGGGATTTGGTCAACGTCGGTGTTGGTGTCCTCTTGCTGGTGATCGGCCTCACCGTCTCGGCGCTCTTTTTCTTTCGTCCTAAGTGGAAAGACCGCTCGCTCATTTATTTCGGCATTTTCACGATTCTCTACGCCGTTCGCCTGCTTGGCGATCGGATGCTCATCGATTCGGTCTTCGACGTTTCCAAAGACTTCTGGCGCTATTTCAGCTTTTTCATCAGCAGCTTCATCGTGCTTCCCTTCGGCCTCTATCTGTACGAAATCGTTGAGCCCGAAGTTAAGCGCATCCTGCCTTGGGTGATTGGCGTACAAGCCGCATTCACCGTCGGAGAAATTATCGGTGCGATTAATGGTGTCGGGCTAGAGAAGCTGAACGCGACCAACAGCATCGTCACAATCGGCACTGTCATCCCATCTTTGATTTGGATTCTGATCGCCCGCAGGAAACGACCTGCCAATCACGACATCAAGGTTTTCTTAGGCGGCTTGATCTTCTGGTTTCTCTTCGCGGTCTACAACAATCTCAGCAGCCTGGGCGTCATCTCCGGTCCGCCGCGCGAGCACGGTCTGGAATTCATTGGATTCCTCGGATTCGTTGGATGCCTGGGCTACATCACCATTCGTCGCACCTTTGCCACCGAAGAACGCTTGCTCGCACTCGACGCCGAGCTTCTGATTGCGCGCCAGATTCAGGCATCGACCCTGCCTCAACAGCTTCCAAAGCTCGCCGATCTCGATATCGCCGCGCGCTACGTCCCGATGACCTCCGTCGCGGGCGACTTCTATGATTTTCTTCACGATGGCCCGAATCGTCTCGGCGTCTTGATCGCCGACGTCGCCGGTCACGGCGTTGGCGCCGCGTTGATTGCCTCGATGGTGAAGGTCGCGTTTGCCGCTCAGTTCGAGCATGTTCGCGATCCGGCGAAACTACTGTCGGAAGTAAACATCGCGCTGTGCGGCAAATTCGAGGAGCAATACGTCACCGCCGCCTACGTTTACATCGATTGCGAACGAAATGTCGCCACGTATGCCGGCGGCGGCCACCCGCCCATCATGATTGCGTCGCGAGCGGACAGGAAAATTCGCCGCGTCGAAGAAAACGGTCCCATCATCGGCATGTTCGCCGAAGCTCCTTATTCCGCAGTCGAAATCCCCTTTCGCGCCGGTGATCGCCTCTTTCTCTATACCGATGGTGCTTTCGAGGCGATGAGTGCTTCCAACGAGGAATATGGCAAAGCGCGTGTCGAAGAGTTCCTAAAATCGCATCTCACAATGTCGCCCGATGCTCTTTCCACAGCGTTTCTCGCCGATCTTTCCCACTGGTCCGGGCACCACGAAGGCGGTCAGGACGACGACATCACCTTCGTCGTCCTCGACTATCGTGATGATCGCGACGCCGTTGCCAACGAATCAAAGCTGCAAACAAGAGTCGCCGGATGAATCCAGCGCCGCCGGCCACCTCGACGTCCCCCGCCGCCACAACTCCGACAAAACTTTCGCCAGTCTTGTTCGGCGTGGCCTTGCTTCTCGCGATCTCTGTCCTCATCAACTACGTTGATCGCGGTACGCTCGCAATCGCCGCACCGCTCCTGAAGGAAGACCTCCACCTCTCCGCATCACAACTCGGCATTCTGCTTTCGGCGTTCTTCTGGACCTATGCGCCATTCCAGATCGTCTCGGGCTGGTTGGTCGACAAATTCAATGTGAACTGGCTTTTGGCGCTCGGCCTTCTGATCTGGTCTGTCGCCACGTTGACGACCGGCCTACTGCACGGCTTCGCGCTCATGTTTGTCGTGCGCCTGATTCTCGGCGTTGGCGAGTCCGTCGCCTATCCGTCTTACAGCAAAGTTATTGCGAAGCATTTTCCCGAATCGCAGCGCGGACGCGCCAACGGGATGGTATCCGCCGGATGGGCCGGCGGTCCGGCGCTGGGAACACTCGTCGGTGGATTGCTCGTCGCCCACGTCGGATGGCGCCTGTTCTTCATCGTTCTCGGCAGCGCCAGCATCCTCTGGCTTCCCGCGTGGATTCGCTGGATGCCCAAGGGACCCGGGCTTCCCGTCACAAAAAATCAGCACCCGGCCGGCATGTTCGAGATCATTTCTCAACGATCAGCGTGGGGCACATTCATCGGTCTGTTTTCTTTCAACTACATTTGGTATTTCCAAATCACCTGGCTGCCTTTTTATCTAGTGCGGCAACGGGGTTTTTCTTTGCAAACGATGTCAATTGTCGGTGGCGTCGCATTTCTCACGCTGGGCATTTCGGCACTGCTTTCGGGATGGCTTGCCGATCGCTGGATCGTATCGACCGGAAATCCAACGCGCGTGCTCAAATCGTTTTGCGGCGGCGGCTTGGCGCTTTCAGCATTGGCGTTCTTCGCCGTCTTCCTGATCCACGATCACACCATTGCCATGGCGGCATTGATGTTGAGCTGCGTCGCACTCGGTCTCGGCGCCGCGAATCTCTGGACCATGACGCAGATTCTCGCGGGATCGCAAACCGCCGGCCGCTGGACTGGCCTACAAAATTTCTGCGGCAACATTGCGGGAATGGTTGCGCCGCTGCTGGTCGGACTCATCCTCCAGTACACCGGCGGCTTCTTCTGGGCCTTCGCCATGACCAGCGCCGTCAGCCTGCTCGGCGCCGCCGGCTACATCTTCGTCGTCGACCGCGTCGAACCCGTACAGTGGCTGTCACAATCCTCGTCATGAACATAGACATTAACCCGCCCCGATTCCAAACTCTCGATTGAGCCGATTTGCCTTCGATGAATCCACTTACTCAATCTGACATGGCTCTTCTCGAGCGCTTCGTCGGCCGATTCGCGGAACTGTCTGACCTCACTTTTTTCCCGGACATTGATCCGATTGAGAGGGAGTTCAGCACCGGCGAGGTTGGTACGTATGGAGAGGAAACCTGGCGCCCCATTCGCGTTGCGACGGATCCTTCCACTCTGGATCTCCTCTACA
>DATAMU010000863.1:0-2537 GCA_036266605.1 Candidatus Acidiferrum sp.
GCAAGCCTCTAGTCCCCCCTGTGAAATCCGTCCAAGCTTACTGGCCGTCGCCACTCCAAAAACATACGGAACAACCCCGACCTCGGATGGAGATTCGCCGCAAGAGCGTACGCTCGCCCAGACCGGGTGCCGCACCCTTAGCTTTTAGAGGGTGTGTGGTTTTTCCCATCCCAACCACAATCGATCCATCAACTCCGGATCAACAACAAGCATCGCCTGCATCGCATAGCCACTCCAATCTTGACTTTTTCCATCGCCAAGCTATTGTCTGTCCGAACTTTCAGCGCCGAGGAGAATTTCATGATCCGCAAATCGCCTGTTGCCGCAATTGTTGCCGCGTGTCTGGCAGCCGTTGCGGTTCCGTCATTCGTCAACGCGCAACAACCTCCTCCCGCTCCCGGCAAAGTCATCGTCCTCAAAGCCGCCCGCATGTTCGACGGCAAGAGCAATTCGCTCACAACTCCCGGCCTCGTCGTCATCACCGACAATAAAATCACCGCCGTAGGCTCAGGCGCATCCGTTCCCGCCGGCGCGCAAGTCATCGACCTCGGCGACGCCACGCTCCTCCCCGGTTTCATCGACGCGCACACGCACCTCACCATGATGCACTCCGACGATTGGAAAGGCCGCGAACTCGACACGCTGCAAAAAACCATCCCCGAGCAAACGCTCGACGCCACCGCCAATGCGAAAGTCACTCTTATGGCAGGCTTCACGACCGTTCGCGACGTCGGCTCGGCTCATTACATGGACGTCGGCCTCCGAAACGCGATTCGCAAGAACATCGTCCCCGGCCCGCGCATGTTGGTTTCGGTTCACGCCATTGGCTCGACGGGCGGCCACTGCGACGACACCGCCGGTTTCCGCCAAGGATTATTTCCAGAAACCGGCCCCATAGACGGCGTCATCAACGGCGCCGACCAAGCGCGCCAGGCCGTTCGTCTCAATCACAAATATGGCGCCGACATCATCAAGACTTGCGCTAGCGGCGGTGTGCTCTCTCCGACCGACGATGTTGACACGCCGCAGCTCACGCAAGAAGAACTCAACGCCATCGTTGACGAAGCGCACGCACTGCGGCTCAAAGTCGCCACGCACTGCCACGGCGCCGAAGCCGGACGCCGCGCCATTCTTGCCGGCGTTGATTCCATCGAGCACGGCACATTTCTCAACGACGAAGATTTAACGCTGATGAAGCAGCGCGGCACGTATCTCGTTCCCACGCTGATGGCGCCGGAAGGATTGGAAGAGCAAATCAAGAAGGGACTGTATCTGCCGCCGCTGATCCAGATGAAAGCGCAGGCCGCGATCGACAACATTAAAAAAATGTTTCAGAACGCGCTCGCCAAAGGCGTCAACATCGGACTCGGTACCGACGCCGCCGTCTATCCACACGGCCGCAACGCCGAAGAATTCCATCAAATGGTCGATCTCGGCATGAAACCGATCGACGCGCTGAAAGCGGGAACTTCGGCCGACGCGAAACTTCTCGGCATCGCCGATCGCACCGGCTCGCTCGAAGCAAACAAGCTCGCCGACATCGTCGCCGTCCCCGGCGATCCAACCCAAAACATCCGCACCACCGAACACGTCTTCTTCGTCATGAAAGAAGGCACCATCTACAAAAACGAATCCGCAAAGTAACCGCAATGCGACCGTGTAGGGGCGCAGCACGCTGCGCCCCAGCTTGCCCATGCTTCAACACCATCTCGCTCTGATTTTTCTTTCGGTCTGTTGCAAAATATCGCCAGAGGAAAATCCGCCATGCCCGAACTGTCCGAAACAGTGAACAGCAGCTTCGCCAATTACTACGAAAAACTCCGCGGCAACCTCCACACCTGGGTCGCCTCTCTCACCGAAGAGCAATTCTGGAAAAATCCATTCCCCTACGGCAACAGCGTTGGCCATCTCGTCCTGCATCTCACCGGCAATCTCAACTACTACATCGGCGCACAAATCGCGCAGACAGGCTACGTCCGCGATCGTCCCCGCGAATTCGCTGAAACAACACCACCAACCAAGCTCGAAGCACTTGAGAATTTCGATAAAGCGATCGAAATGGTGAAAACAACAATCCGAAGTCAATCCGCCGACGACTGGAGCGCGCCCTACTCCGGCACCGGCGTCACCTGCGAAAATCGCTTCGCCATCATGCTCGACTGCTGCGCCCACGCCGATCACCACATCGGCCAAATCCTAAACCTCGCCCGCGAACTAGTTCGGTAGCCATTAGTAGCGCCGGCATCCTGCGGCGTTTGTTCGCATAACGTAGCACACCTGTCCGCCTCGGCTAGATTGTGTAGGGGCGCAGCACTGCTGCGCCCCAGCTTGCCACGATGTCAGCAAAGCCCAGCCTCGTAATTTTCTTTGTTTGTGGTTTGGAATTCTTTACGTCTCGAGCTTGAATCTCGTCGAAGCCAACCGATACAACTTCCGCCACACAAACCGATTGATCAGCACCACTACAACCGCCATGATCAGCGTCGCCGCGAGCAGCACATCGAATTGTCCGCTGTCACTGGCCCTGCTGATCGTGC
>DATAMU010000864.1:0-2558 GCA_036266605.1 Candidatus Acidiferrum sp.
ATGTGATTCTAAATGGTTTATTGTCGGCCGGAGCGCACGGGGAACACAGGAAAATCTGAGAACTGGTTGAAAGATAAGAGATTACTTAGACTTGCGGTCGTTGGAGCAAAGCAGAAACCTCAGGGGCTGAAGCCCCTCGCAGCATGTGCCCAGCGGCATGGGTGAAGGCTACCTTCCCAGAAGAGTCAGCGTAGTCGAAATCAACTTTGAAGATTGTCGGTGCTGCGGTCCAAAACGGGAATTTGGCTGTCAGACGGCGCGGAGGCGGGCCATCAAGGAGATCAAATTTTTGCGGTCTTCTTCGCGGACGGCGGTAAATTTGAGGCCCATGCCTTGGCCTTCGCGCGCATGGCGGACGGTGGCGTCGGCGCGAATGGTGCCTTCCTGGACGAGAAAATGGAGGTTGGTTTTGGCACCGATTTTCTTGGGCTGCCGTGTTTCGATGAAGGCGCCGCCGACGCTCAAGTCACGGACGCGGGCGATATCGTCGCGGCCGTCACAGCGGAAGTAGACCCAAACGTGGGGCGGATTCTGGACGCGGCGGCCGATTCTTTTGGTTGATATCGACGCCGTCAACGGATGAAGAATGCTTTTCATGCAAGCCCCCAAGGATGCAGAAACGAACGCGTATGAATGTTCGAACGGACTGGGATGCCCGAATGTTAAAGCGTCGAGACGGCCGAACTCATCAAGTTTCAGCGTGAAGATAGTCGAAAAGCGTTGTAGAAGCTACCTGTTCGAAGGGACAGGTTTTGTGAAAGTTTTGACCCACCGGCGAGGCCCCAGATTCGTTAGACCTCGTTCCAAAGCCTCATCGCGATCTTGTGATGAGAATCAAGGAAGGGCTACTGCTTGCCGACGATTTCCATGGCGTTGACGCGGGCGTGATCGACTTCTAACCCCCAATGCAGGTGCGGGCCGGTGACGCGACCGGTGGCGCCGACTTTGCCGATGACGTCGCCGGCTTTTACTTCCTCGCCGACTTTGGCGTCAATTTCGGAGAAGTGACCGTAGAGCGTGTAGACGCCGAGGCCGTGATCGATTACGACGGTATTTCCTGCGAAGTAGAGCTCTTCCGCAAGAACGACGCGGCCGCTCTGTGCTGCATGGACAGGAGTTCCCGTGGGAGACGGCAGATCGACGCCCGAGTGTGGGCTGTTTGATTTTCCGTTGAGGACGCGGCGCTTGCCGAAATTGCCGCCGGTCTTTACGCCGACGAGCGGGATCTTGAAAGCGCCGGTCCAGAGTTTTTCGGGAGTTGCGGTGTTGTAGATGGCGCGGAGTTTTTTCTGATCTTCGGCGGCTTTTGCGGCTTGCTCGGGGTTGGGCTCGACGAAATTCGGTGCGACCTTCAGGCGTTCGGTGGGAAATTTGCCGGTGCGGACGGTGATGGGGGCTTCGCAGCTGACGGACTTTCCGTCGGAATCTTTTCCGCTGACGGTGAATTTGAATTCGCCGGCAGGTTGTTCCAGATCGACGCCGACGAGTGCGCGCCAGACGCTTACTCCTTTCGGAGTGTTCGCGCCGGTGGCTTGCCAGAAGGAAATGTCACGGTCGGTCCATTTTCCGGCGACGCCGCTCAGTGCGTCGGGGCTGCGAAGCTCTGCGATGAGGAGGGTGCCTTGCGCTGGTGAGGCGGCGCTGACGCGGAGTTCGACGCTTCCGCCGCAATTCACCTTGGCGGGCTTGACCGCGGTTGCGGGGGGAGCCTTATGCAGCGTCTTTTTCGTTTGTGCGGGTATGGCGCTGGGCAGTACGCAGAGAATCGCGAGCGAGAGGATCGCTAGGGCGCGCCGTCTGAGGGAATCGCGTCGCTTTTTTGAGAAGTCTTGAGGAACGTTGCGGGATTTCATTCTTGCCTCGGCTTACTAAAACTCTCTTGCCACAGTTTTTTTGCGTCTTGTTGAATCTAAACCCCGCGATCTGGAAAGTGAATCGCGGCTACAGGGTGACGAATCGTTCGGCAGCGGCGACGGATTTACTGCGCCGGACTTATATTTTTCTAACAAGCATCTCAGGACTTCTGAACCATTCGCGGCGCACCATACGCAAAGTGGGGACGCGGCCTTTGCAAAACCGCTAGGCATTCCTACACCTCGCGACGGGCGATCACCTCGCGTCCCCCATATTGATATGGCGACCATTGTTTTTTCGACGTTTGCTTTGCTCGGGTGTGCTTTCTTGGTTTATGCGTGGTTTCAGTGGCTACGGGAAGAATTGGATTTGAAGAGGCCGGCGCATCGAGATCGACGGCGCAAATCCTTGCCGCCTCCTTACGTGATTCACAAACCGCGCTACTAGAGGCGAAGAAAAATGAGAGCGAGACAAGGTCTGACGATCTCGGTAATTGGGGCGCAGCGGTGCTGCGCCCGTACATGAGCTTCGCGGCGGCAACAGCACAATCACATGTCGAGGCCGATGATGCGCATGAGCGCGATGGCATTGCTTTTAGTGACGACGCCTTCGCGGAGTTGGTAGTCGAAGCGCATTTCGTTGCCTTCGACCTGATCTTCGAAGTGGACGTTGCGGATGACTTGGCCGACGGCGGGCGTGATTTC
>DATAMU010000865.1:0-5940 GCA_036266605.1 Candidatus Acidiferrum sp.
ATTGAGGCAGCCAAGTGGACCTTTTAAACCGACGACGCCTGGAAGCAAATTCTCTTCGGGGATTTCGCAGTCGGTGAAAGCAAGGCCGGAAGTTACCGAGGCGCGCAGCGACCACTTGCCGTGAACGTCCCACGCTTTGAAACCGGGCGTGCCTTTTTCGACGAGGAAACCGCGGACTTTGTCGTCGTCGCCTTTCGCCCAGACGACGGCGACGTCGGCGAGCGAGCCGCTGGTGATCCACATTTTTTCGCCGTTGAGGACGTACTTGTTTCCCTTTTTCACGGCGCGGGTGAGCATGCCGCCGGGATTCGAACCGAATTGCGGCTCGGTGAGGCCGAAGCAGCCGATGGCTTTGCCTTGCGCGAGAAGCGAGAGCCATTTGTCTTTTTGGGCGTCGCTGCCGTAGGCGTAGATCGGATACATCACGAGCGCGCTTTGGACGGAGACAAAGCTGCGGAGGCCGGAGTCGCCGCGCTCGAGTTCCTGGGTGACGAGGCCGTAAGCGACGTTGGACATGCCGGCGCAACCGTAGCCGTGGAGGCTGGCGCCGAAGAAGCCGAGTTCACCGAGCTGCGGGACGAGATGCTTGGGGAATGTGCCTTCGCGGCTGTGCTTTTCGATGATGGGGATAACTTCGGCTTCAACGAATTGGCGGGCGGACTGGCGCGCGAGTTTTTCTTCGTCGTTGAGGAGCGAATCGAAGTCGATGTAATCGACGCCGTTGTAGGCGGGCATAGGATCTCCTGATCGTTACTTCTTATAGCCGAGCCGCGCAAGACGAGGACGGCGTTGATGCGCCGTCGGCCGTGAATGGTGCTGACGCGATTTGCAGTGCGCGGAATGTAGAGGCTGCGATTCGGGTCTGAAACTGGTTCGTGCAGAAATATTGTAGCAATGGGGTGGAAGAGCGGGCAACCGAGGGGAAAGGAGCACTTTCCATTTTGGAAAGTCCTAATGGGGGCGGGTTCAGTTCGGCACGGTTGCGTGGTTGGCGGCGAGATTTGAGAGTTTTCCCACCAAGATCGGAAGAGCGAAATCGCTGAAAAGACGGCGGATATGGCCCGGCGCGAAGGGACGGGTTCGGCGTCGTTCATGCAGGCGTCGATGCGCGAGGAGGAGTGTGCGAATCGACGTGAGAGCGGCCGCGGGACTGATGGCGGTGCTGGTGGTGTGTGCGGGTGTGCGAGGGCAGGACGCGCCAGATGCGCAGCAAAAGTCTCAAGATCTGGCGGAAGCGAGCCTCGAAGACTTGATGAAGGTGGAGGTGACGTCGGTATCGAAAAAAGAGCAGACGCTGTCACGAACGGCGGCGGCAGTGTTTGTGATCACGCAGGAGGACATCGAGAGGTCGGGCGCGACGAATATTCCAGACTTGTTGCGCATGGTGCCGGGGATGAATGTGGCGCAGATCAACGCGAGCACGTGGGCGGTGAGCGCGCGCGGGTTGAATGGGCAGTTCAGCAACGAACTGCTGGTGCTGATCGACGGACGAAACGTTTACTCGCCGACGTTCGGTGGAGTGTTTTGGGACACGCTGGACTTACCGCTGGAAAACATCGAGAGGATTGAAGTGATACGCGGACCGGGCGCGGCGGTGTGGGGCGAGAACGCGGTGAATGGCGTGGTGAGCATCATCCAGAAAAAGGCGGGCGATTCGAAGGGCGCGTTGGTGAGCGCGGGAGGTGGAACTACCGACGCGGGATTCGCGACCTTGCAATACGGCAGCTCGATCAAGAGGAAAGTCGACTACCGGGCGTACGTCAAATATTTCGATGTGCGAAATATGCAGGCTGTGGGTGGCGGCGATGGCGGAGACGGATGGCATGTGCTGCGCGGCGGATTTCGAACGGACACCGTGCTGGGCGACCGAGATTCGCTGGTGGTGGAAGGTAACATGTACACGGGTCGCGAAGGCGACCCGACGTACACGCTGCCGTCGATCCTGGCGCCCGGGCTGGTGCCCGTCGAACTATTTAGGGACATCAGCGGCGGATCTCTGGAGTCGATCTGGAGACACACGCAATCGAGCCGATCGGACTTCACGCTCAGTGGGACATATGACACATACGAGCGCGGCGATTTGCTGGGCGATCATCGAAAAACAGGGAGCCTTGATTTCCGCCATCACTACGAGCTGAGCGAACGACAGGAGTTGGTGTGGGGCGCGACGTACCGCTACACGACGGGTGAATCGAGAGGCGGGAACTGGTTATCGTTGGTGCCGCCGAATCAGACGGAAAACATGTTCAGCATTTTTGTGCAGGACGAGATCGCGGCGATCCGGGACAAGTTGTATGTGACGGTGGGGAGCAAGTTTGAGAACAACACGTATTCGGGATTTGCGGCGATGCCCACGGCGCGGGCGCTGTATCAAGTGAACCGAAGGCAGACGGTATGGGCTGCGGTCTCGAGGGCGGTGCGATCCCCTGCGGAGACGGACACGTCGCTGCGGACGAATTTGGGAGCGACGACACTGCCCGACGGAAGTGTCGCGGCGATCAGCGGATTTGGGAATCCACACATCAAGGATGAAGGTCTGGTGGCCTACGAAGCGGGCTACCGGACGATGATTACACCGCGGGTGTCGCTCGATCTTGCCGCGTACTACAGCGATTACGACAACCAAAATACCGATGAGCCAGAACCAGTGTTTACGGAGAGCGAACCGCCACCGACGCATCTGGTACTGCCCTCGATCGGCGAGAACTTGAGCCATGGAGAAGCACACGGTGCAGAGGCTTGGTTGAAATGGAAAGTGAACGATCGCTGGACACTGGACTGGAGCTACGACTTCGAACGGATTCACATGCATCGAGAGGCGGCGAGCCAGGATTTTTCCCGCGGGCTCGACACAGAAGGAAGCACGCCGCATCAGCAGGCGCGATTTCAGTCGGGCGCTAATCTTACGCGCGCGCTTTCGTGGAATTTGTCTGCGGATTTCACGGATCGGTTGGGGTGGCAAGGCGTGCCGTCGTACACGCGGGTCGATACCAACTTGATCTGGAAGATCCGGGACAGCGTGAAGGTCGGGATCTACGGACAGAACTTATTGCGTGCCCGGCACCTTGAATTTTCTGACCCGGACGAAAGTTCGACGAGATCGACGCTGGTGCGGCGGAGTGTATACGCGAAGTTGACATGGCGGTTCTAGTCTTTCAACGGATCGCATTTGGGTCGAAGCGGCGGGTTCGATGAGGCAAAGCGAAGCAGGGCCTCGGAATGGAGCGGGCCATGGAGTCGCGAAGGCGGCGCGGCGAAGGTCTTGGTGTGACGCGGGGCTGAGGCGGAGCCCGATCGTCGTTGCGTTCGCCGTATTTTTCGCAGCGGAAGTTTGTGGATGGCCGGCGGGAGTGAGGGCGAGCACCCCGCTGGAGTATGAGGTGAAGGCGGCGTTTTTGTTTCGCTTCGCGCAATTTGTGGAGTGGCCGGCGGGTACGTTCAAAGAGGCGAGTGAACCGTTTACTTACTGCACGATCGGCGACGATCCATTCCAAGGCGCACTGGAGCGGACGCTAAATGGGAAAACGATTGGGCTGCGGCCGTTGCGCGTGGCGCATTTGAGCGGACGGGGAAAGATTGGCGAATGCCAGGTTTTGTTTGTTGGAGGATCGGAGGACAAAAAGCGAATCGAGGAGACATTGGCGAGTGCGGGCAATTTGCCGATCTTGACGGTGGGTGAGGCAGACCAATTCGCGGAGGACGGCGGCACGATCGGCTTCTGTACAGAAGACAACAAGATTCGATTCGATGTGAATCTGGACGCAGCAGGGAAAGCGGGGCTGAAGATCAGTGCGAAATTGCTGGCACTGGCGAAAAAGGTGCTGGGAGTTCCGAAGGGGACCTGAGATGGCGAGAGAACGGCGGTCTTCGATTCAACGCAAGCTGACGTTTGTAATCTTGACGACGAGCCTGCTGGGGCTGAGCCTGGCATGTTTATGCTCGGAGATTTATGAGCGCGGGAGTTTTCGCAGCGCGATCACGAGCCAGCTGACAGCGTTGGCGGGAACGCTCGGGGCCAACACGACTGCGTCGCTAGCATTCAGCGACAAGCAATCAGCGGTGGACATTTTGAAAGCGCTGAGCGCCGAAACGCACATCGTGACAGGCTGCTTGTACGACAAGAAGGGGCAATTTTTTGCGGCGTATCAGAGAAGCGGCGTTGCGGACAAATGCAGCGGGGTACTGGCGCGAGGCGAAGAGGCGACGTTCGGTTCGGATTCAGTGACTGTGTACCGGCCGATTTCGCTTGGAAGTGAGCCCGTCGGTTGGATCTCGATTACATCTGATCTTGGGGCTCTGCAGGCAAAGATCCGCCGGTATACACAGATTTCGGTGGCGGTAATCATCGTTTCGGTACTGGCGACCTTTCTGGTTTCGTCGCGCCTGATTCGGTTGATCATCAAGCCAGTGATGGAGCTGGCGGAGACTGCGGACCGCGTAACGAAGCAAGAGGATTACGCCTTGCGCGGAACCGTACAGAGCGACGACGAGATCGGAGAGTTGGTCGAAGCGTTCAACAAGATGCTCGATCGCATTCAGGAACGCGACGGAGCGCTGCAAAGCTCGAACAGCCAATTGGAGACGCGCGTCGCGGACCGGACGCGGCAGCTGCAATCGGAAATCGACGATCGGCTCCTGGCGGAAGAAACTTTGTCGGAAGAGCGACGGATGTTGCGAGCGTTGATCGATAACGTGCCGGACTTCATGTACGTAAAGGACGCGCGAAGCTGTTTTGTGGTGGCGAATGCGTCGTTGGCGAAATCGATAGGTGTTACCTCGCCGTCGGAACTACTGGGGAAGACAGATTTCGATTTTTATCCAAAGCGCCTGGCGAATCAGTACTACGAAGACGAGCAGCTGGTGTTTCGGAAGAAGAAGACGTTGTTCGATCACGAAGAGGAGTCGGTCGACGGTAAGGGAAACCGAATTGTATTGTTGACGACGAAAGTGCCACTGGTCGATAAGAACGGGCAAATGGTCGGTATCGCCGGAGTAGGGCGGGATATTACGGAGCGCCAGCGCGCCGAGCGAGAGATGCAGCGCGCGAAGGAGGCGGCGGAAGCGGCGAGCAAGGCGAAGAGCGAATTCCTGGCAAACATGAGCCATGAGATTCGAACACCGCTCAACGGCGTGATGGGAATGACCGATCTGGCGCTCGATACTGAACTGACTCCGGAACAGAGGGAATATCTCGAGACAGTGAAGGGCTCTTCAGATGCGCTGCTGACGGTGATCAACGACATTTTAGATTTTTCTAAAATCGAGGCGGGGAAAATCGATCTGGAGTCCGTGGATTTCAATTTGAGGGACAGTTTGGAATCGACGCTGAAGACCGTGGCGTTGCGCGCGGACGAAAAGGGATTGGAGCTGTTGTGCGAGGTCGCGGCGGAAGTGCCGGAAGTTGTGTGCGGTGATTCGACGCGTTTGCGGCAGGTGGTGATCAACTTGGTGGGGAATGCAATCAAGTTCACTGAGGCGGGGGAGATCGCGGTGCGGGTGCAGAAGGAGTCGGCCGACGCGAAGCATTGCGTAGTGCGCTTTACGGTGTCGGATACAGGAGTGGGAATTCCCGAGGAAAAGCGTGAGCTGATTTTTGCGCCGTTTTCGCAGGCAGATAGTTCGACGACGCGCAAATACGGGGGAACCGGGCTCGGCCTGACGATTTCGACGCGTCTGGTCGAAATGATGGGCGGGAAAATCTGGGTGGACAGCGAGGTCGGACGCGGGAGCCAGTTTCACTTCACCACGCGGCTGGGACTGACCGACGCGAAAGAAGTCAAAATTGGAACGATTGCGCCGCCGGAAGTCTTGCGTGGTGTGCACGTGTTGGTTGTAGACGACAACAAGACGAACCGACGCATTTTGGAAGGAATGCTGAGCCGGTGGGAAATGATTTCGGTGTCGGTGGAAGATGGCCAACAGGCGTTGGATGCCTTGTCG
>DATAMU010000866.1:0-7072 GCA_036266605.1 Candidatus Acidiferrum sp.
GGGTTGGCGAGGAGGGCGCGCTCTTCGAGAGGAATACGTTGAGAGAGGACCGAGAGGTAGCCGAGCGTGCCGACGAGGGAGGTGATCCATGCGGTGTGGATGAGAGGGAGCGTGATCAATTCCACGATCACGGCTGTGTAGTTCGGATGGCGAACGAAACGGAAAGGGCCGGTGATGATGACGCCGGCACTTGTGGAGTCCATGATCTCCACGTTCCAGTGATTCCCGAGCGTTCGAATGACCCAGAGGCGAACGAAATTCGCAGCGACGAAAATGACGAACATCGGTGCGGCGAGAGCGGGAATGAACGGGCGCTTGAGCACGACGACTTCGACGGCAGCGCCGATGAGGACGAGCGTGTGGACGGCGACCAGCCAAGGGTAGAGCGGCTCTTTGACGATGACTGCGCCTTGCGGCGCCATGGCGCGCTGATGATTGCGCGAAACGCGGAGTTCGATGATGCGGATCGCTGCGACAACGAGCAGCAGCGCGAGAAACGCGATGACGCTTAGGTCCATTGGAGAAGGAGAAATTCGGCGCTGAAGCCGGGGCCGAAAGCGGCGGCGAGTGCGATGTCGCCGGGATTGAGCGGGCGCTTGTCGAGCCACTCCTGAAGAATGAAGAGGATGGTGGCGCTGGAGAGATTGCCGACGTTGGCGAGAATGTCCCACGAAGGCTGCGTGTCGGACTTATTGAGGCCGAGGGCGATTTCGACGTTGCCGAGCAGGCGCGCACCGCCGGGATGGAGAATCCATCCTTTTATGTCCTGCTGTGTAAGCCCGTGGCGGCCGAGGAAGTCGTCGATGAGCGGTTTGATTTTCGCACCGATCATGTCGGGGACGTTTTTGTCGAGCAGGATGTGGAAGCCGGCGTCGCGAAGGTCGAAGCCCATGGCGCCGAGCGAGTCGGGGAACGTGTAGGTTTCGGAGACGAGAATTTTCGGCTTGTGTGAGGCGGAGTTGGCCGCCGCGGTCGAGCTGCCGTTGCCGTTCGCGTGAGTGGCCGCGCTCGTGGTTGCGTTCGACACAGCCTTCGGGCTGTTGCTGACGATTACTGCGGCGGCGCCGTCGCCGAAGAGAATCGAAGAGATGAGATTCGCTTGCGAGATGTCTTTGCGCTGGAAGGTCAGCGAAGGGAGCTCGACGGCGATAACGAGAGCGTTGCCGCCCGGGTAGGCTTTGAGATAGTCGCTGGCGCGTGCGAGAGCCATAGCGCCTGCGGCGCAGCCGAGTTCCGTGAACGGCATGCGGCGAACATCGCTGCGGAAGCCCATCATGTTGATGAGGTGCGCATCGAGCGAGGGAATCATGAAGCCGGTGCAACTCACCGTAATGATGAGGTCAATCTCGTCGGCGCGTAGATGAGCTCGTTCAAGGCATTTCTCGGCGGCTTCGCGACCGAGCTTGATGGCGTGCTCGATGTATTCGTTATTCGTCTTCTGAAGCGGGCGAGGCTCGACGGTGTAAGTAATCGGAAAGATCGAGTGGCGCTTGTGCACCTGCGCGTTATCGACGATCGACATCATGGCTTCGAGCTTGCGCTCGGGGATGTCGAAGACGCGGCCCATGTAGTACTTCACGTCGTCGCGGGTGATGGTGTGCTCGGGGAGGGCGGTCGCGGTGGCGAGGATGAACGGATGCGGCGTCGCAGCACGCTGCGGTTGCAGCTTGATGGATGCGGGTTGCGACGACGATTCAACCGCAGGTGTCGCAGATGCATGTTCGGTGCTCAAAGGAGATCCCCCGTCTCGTTCGGCGCGGATATGACGGCCGCCGTCGCCGACCCGGCGACAGTCAACCCCGAAAAGGCGGCGCCCTCAGGTCGTCCGATTCCGGGCCTAGACTCTACATTATTTATGGCCGGGGAGGTAGGTTTGAAGTTTCGAAAGATGGTGGTCAGTGACATGTAACCGTCAGTCCTATGTTGCATTTGTACGCCCGGGGAGGGCTCCCTGACGACACCGCAAAGCTCACTTGCGAGGCTGCTTGACACCATTCATACCGCAGTCATGTTTCAATTGTCGATCCGTGAAACCATGCAGATTGGCCGGGTGATGCCGCCGGATGCTGGAATGATCCCGGCAGGGAGACTGAGGGAACATGAGTTCGAGATTGACGGTTCGGATGCCAGATCGCAGTTCGTTGTGGCAGTTTATGCCGTTGATTGTCGCGGTGGTCCTTTGCATCGGGGCGATCGCGAGTTTCGGCGCCGACAGCCGGCGCGCCGAGGCTCAGGACCGTGCGATTGGCGGAGATCGCCGGGTATCGCCGCTGCTGGTAGTGATTTCGGTCGATGGGTTGAGGCCGGACTACGTCACGCAAGCGGACGCGCATGGCGCAAAAATTCCCAATCTTCGCCGGTTCCTGAAGCAAGGCGCCTATGCGGACGGCGTGCAAGGCGTCGTGCCCACAGTCACCTATCCTAGCCATACCACGCTGATGACCGGAGTATGGCCGGCGAAGCACGGAATTTACGCGAATACGACATTCGATCCGCTCCAGAAAAATTTTCAGGGCTGGTATTGGTATGCGGAGGACATTCGCGTGCCGACGTTGTGGGACGCGGCGGCTAAGGCGGGGCGCACGACAGCGAGCATCCAGTGGCCGGTGACGGTGGGTGCGCACATCAACTGGGTGATTCCGGAATTTTGGCGCGCGAATACGGCGGATGATGCGAAGTTGCTGCGGGCGGTTTCGACGCCGGGATTGATTGCGGAAGCGACAGCGGAGATTGGGCCGTACAGCGGCGGAGTCGATTCGACGGTCGAAGCGGACAAGAATCGCGGGAAATATGCGGAGTGGATTTTAGAGAAGAAGCATCCATCGTTGTTGACGTTGCACTTGATTGCGCTCGATCACATCGAGCATGAGACGGGGCCGTTCAGTCCGGAGGCTGTGGCGACGCTGGAAGGAATCGATGCGGCGATCGGCGGAGTGTGGGAAGCGGCGGAGAAGCTGGCGCCTGGGCACGTGTTCATCGCGGTCGTGTCGGATCACGGGTTTGCGCGCACCGAAGCGCAGCTCAATCTATTTGCGGCGTTTCGTGAGGCGAAGCTGTTCGATCTCGATGCGAAGGGGAAGATCACGGATTGGCGGGCGATGCCGTGGGTGACGGGCGGGTCGGCGGCGATTGTGTTGAAGAATCCGAACGATGCGGCGGTGAGTTCGCAGGTGAAGGAATTGCTGGCCAAGATTGCAGCCGATCCGGCGAATGGCGTCGATCGCGTGTTGGATGCGGATCAGGTGCACGAGCGCGGCGGATATCCGACGGCGTCGTTTTTCGTGAGCTTGAAGCCGGGATGGCGCACGGGGAGCGACGCGGAGACGCCGTTGCTGACGAAGACGAAAGTTGGCGGGACGCACGGCGAGTTGCCCGATGTGCCTGACTTGCGGGCTGCGTTTTTCTTGATTGGGCCGGGTGTGCCGGCGGCCAAAGATCTGGGCGTGATCGATATGCGGAATATTGCGCCGACGCTGGCGCATGAAGTCGGGCTGGAGCTACCCACGGCGGACGGGAAGAATATGTTGCCGTGACGGTTGTCGCGGCAACCTTAACGCGCACCGTCGCTGCGCGCGACGCGGCTTAACGCAGTCCGACTAATCCCTTCACCGACTCGATCAATTTTGGGGAATCGTAGCCAACGCCATCCTTAAAGACGATCTCGACGTTCTCGATGTCTTTGATGTTGGCGGAAGGATCGCCGTTGATCACGACAATGTCGGCAGCCTTGCCGGGCGCGATCGTGCCGATCTGATTTTGCTCGCCCAAAAATTCAGCGCCGTTTGCGGTTGCGATGTGAATCGCTTCGAGCGGCGTGAAACCAGCTTCCACGAGCAACTCAACCTCACGCTGATCGCCAAATCCAGCGATGACACCGCCGTAGCCCGTCGGGTCGAGCCCGGCGAGGAGCAAGCCGCCTTCCTTCGCAAACTCGTGTTCGAACTCCATTTCTTTTTTTAGCAGCGCTGGCCAATGCGATTTTGCCGCGTTGTCGGAAATAGTCGAGCGGCGTTGGAGATATTGAATGCGCGCTTCGGGCAGCATCGCGTCGAGCACACGCGGCTCGATCGGGGCGCGATTGGGCACGATGGTTTCGAACACCGGCAAAGTCGAAGTCACGGCGACGTGTTTGCTGATCAGGTCACGAATCGTGTCGTGCAGCGGGCCGGAGGTCGCGTCGAGATTCAGGAGCGAATCTTCGACGGTGTCGCGTCCTTCGGGACATGTGTCGGGTTTGCGGCCTGCGACAAACTCCGAGTCGGCGAAGATGCCGTGCTCCAGATCGTCGATGCCGATCGAAGCCGCTTCGCGAAAACCGATCGAACAAAGGTGGCCGGTCACTTTCAGTCCGTGAGCGTGCGCGACTTTCACGATCGAGCTCAGTTCGTCGGGCGTGATGTGCATGTACGCCTTGAACGAAGTGACGCCTTCAGAAACCCAATATTCGGCGGTGCGGCGCGCGTCTTCGGCGTCTTTCAATTCGTGCATTTGCGGCGTGAACGAGCCGGGGCCTTCAAAGTACGGGCCGGTGACATGCATTTTCGGTCCGATGGCGGTGCCTGCGTCGATCGCCTTTTTCAGTTCGAGGTCGGTGTAGGGTTCGACGCTGCCAGTCGTTCGAATCGTAGTCACTCCGCCCGCGAGATAAAGCCGCGGGAAACTTGTGGCGTGCTCAGGGTACATCGCCGGCGGACCGAGCGGCGCAGGGTAATACATGTGGTCGTGCATGCCGACGAGGCCGGGAATTAGGGTTCGACCTGTCAGATCGACGACTCTTGCGCCATCGGGAGTTTTCACCGCGGCGGCATCTCCGACGGCGACGATTTTTCCATCACGAAATACCACAGATTGATCGGAGCGTGCCGCAGAACCAGTGCCGTCAATTACACGCACGTGAGTTAGGACGATCGTTGGCGCGTCTTCTCGTACGAATGCTTTCAGGCGAGGGTTGACATGGCTGGCGCTTTGGGCAAACAAAAGAACGGGGAGTGCGGCGCTGAGCAGGGTAAGGATTCGAGTGCGCATGAGTACTCCTGAGAAGAAGGCGAGGAGTTAAAGCAAAGCGAGATTCGTTCGCGCAGCAGAGTCTATTGTTCGCAAGTCGTGAACACAAGAGTTCACAGCGCCGGCGGGTGACGGCTCGAAATTTTGTAGCTTTCGCCGCAATCGCAATCTTCTTGTGCTAGATTCGCGGGCCGAGGTGATAAATGAATTCAGTCACTCGCGTCCTCTTATCGACGCTGACGGCGGCATTTTTAGTCCTTGCCTGCGTTAACGCTGCGATGGCGCATCCACAGGCGACCGCAACTGAGGCAAAGTATCCGCCGACAACCGAAGGCGACTTCGTCGTTCACAATTTCAAATTCAAATCAGGCCAATCGATGTCCGAGGTTCGCCTGCACTACACGACGCTGGGGAAGCCGGCGCAGGACGCCCAGGGGCGCACGACGAACGCGGTGCTTATTCTTCATGGCACGGGCGGCAGCGGTCATCAATTTCTCGCGCCGTATTTCGCTGGCGAACTATTCAATCCCGGCCAAGTTCTCGACGCATCGCGCTACTACCTCATTCTCGTAGATGGTGTCGGGCACGGAAAATCATCGAAGCCGAGCGACGGCCTGCGCGCGAATTTTCCCGAGTACGACTACGACGACATGATCGCGCTGCAACATGCGCTGCTTATCGATGGATTGAAAGTGAATCACCTCCGGCTGATATTCGGCACGTCGATGGGTTGCATGCACTCGTTCGTCTGGGGCGAGACGTATCCCGATTTCATGGATGCGCTGATGCCGATGGCGTGCCTGCCGGTGCAGATCGCGGGACGCAATCGCATCTGGCGAAAGATGACGATGGATGGAATCCGCACCGATCCCGAATGGAAAAATGGCGACTACACAACGGAGCCGACTGAAGGAATTCGGATAGCGCTCGATTTTCTGCTGATCGCGGGAAGCGCGCCGATCCCGATGCAAAAATCGATGCCGACGCGCGACGCCGCCGACAAATACCTCGACAAATTCATCCACGATCGCATGTCGAGCCTTGACGCGAACGACTTTTGGTTTCAAGTGAACGCCTCGCGCAACTATGACCCGTCGCCGAACCTCGACAAAATCACCGCACCGGTGATGTGGATGAATTCCGCAGACGATTTCATCAATCCGCCCGACCTGGGAATCGCGGAACAGCAAGTGAAGCGGCTGAAGAATGGGAAGTTCGTCTTGATTCCGGCGAGCGAGCAGACACACGGCCACGGAACGCACACCTTCGCCGCGATCTGGAAGCAAAATATGGCGGAAATTCTGGCGAAGTCAGCGCACTGAAATTCTGAGAGAAAATTAATTTGTTACGGGTGCGACAGCAACGCGCAGCTGCAACGCAATCCTGCCGGGACCGAACGCGGCAATCAACAACAAGCCGCCCATGACTCCGAGATTTTTCTGGAAATTGACGGACATGAATTCGTGCAGTAGAAACGTGACCGGAATCATGTAGAAAAACATCACGGTCGCCGCGATACGCGCCGCAAAACCTGTAATCAGACAAAACGAGCCAGCGGCTTCAATGACCAGCGCCACGGCCAGCAGCGCGGCCACCGCCGGCATGTGTTTCGAATGCATGTACTCGATATTGGCGCTCCAGCCAAAGATCTTGCTGTACGCGCTGGTCGCAAAAATGATGCTGATCAACCAGCGCGCGAGCAGAGATATAGCGCCTTGTGTAAAAGCCGGCACACGATTCTCCAGTTTCTACGATCGGACTCGACAAGCGTTTTAGACGCCTCTTTGTAGAATTCGTTTCCGCCCTATTCGACGCGGAGCGCCCGCAAGGGATCGACTCGCGCCGCGCGGCGAGCAGGGATATAGCACGCGGCGCACGCGGCTATCGTCAAAACGGCCGCAACGCCGACGAACGTGAGCGGATCGGTCGGTGTTACGCCGAAGAGGAAGCTCCGCACCGACTGCGTCAAAGCAAATGCGGCCGCCAAACCGAGCACAACGCCGACGAGAGCAAGACCCATTCCTTGCCGCAAAATCATGGCGACGATCTCGACGGGGCGCGCGCCGAC
>DATAMU010000867.1:0-3475 GCA_036266605.1 Candidatus Acidiferrum sp.
ACCTCTCCTGAACTGCTACGACGTTCCAACCGAGTTCGAACTGAGACTCACACAACGGCCAGGGTGAACCTTCTAAAAATCGCTCCACGGGACGAGTAGGTATTCGGTGCCGGTTGAAGTCTTTCGAGTACCGACTGTGGCGTACCCACGATTAAAGTTGTTCATGAACTCAACGCGGATGCGGTCTTGCACTTTTCGGGTGGCGACAACATCCGCCTGTTTCCATTGTTCAAGTTCTACTGGAAGTTCGATGCGTGCGCCAATTTCGACTGGTGACGGCTCTGTGAGTAGATTACCGATCGCCGCGACTACCCTCTTTGAGTCGAGGTGCCACTCCACCATGAGACGGTCGGTGGCGAGACCGCGGTGAAGCGGACTTGAAGTGATGCCGTAGAGGTTCGGCTTGTACTGGCGCGAGATGCCGCCGAGACGGTTCAAGTTGAAGTGAGCGTTTCGAAGTTCGAGAGGGTCGAAGGTCCACTGGACGAAGCGAATGTCCCGCGAAAGAGCTTCGTCGCGCTGGAAGAGCTTAAGCTTACGACCGACGCCGCGGTCGCGATAGTCGTGGTGAACGCCGGTGTGGTGGGAATGGATGAAGATGACACCGTCGCGGTAGCCGACAACGCCGAGCGTATAGCCGACGAGGCGGTCGCCGTCGTAGGCACCGAGGACTTGGCCGCCGGTTTCCGAGGCGACGAGAAAGCCGGTGACCGGCTCGATTTCGAGGTCTTCCTCGCCCCAGATTTCGCGCTGGAGTGTGACACACGCTTCAAATTCGGGGAGAGTCGTGCATTTGCGTACGACGACATCGTTCATCGTTGAGGGGCTACCTTGCGAATGCCGCCGAGGCTCGATATCGGCGATGTGGCCGCGGCATGAGCGGCCTTTAGTTCTTTGGCGGAGTTCCAGAGCGATTCTTTCTCGGGGCGCGGGACGTCTTCGAATTTGCGGCCACGGGAGGCGGCGACGCGCTCCATTTCGTGGAAGCGGCGCGTGAATTTGCCGTTGGCGCGCTTGAGAGCGATTTCGGGGTCGATGTGGAGGAAGCGGGCGAGATTGACGACGGCGAAGAGCAGGTCGCCGAGTTCTTCCTCGGCTTCCATGGCGGTGCCGTGTTCGAGGGTGTGCTCGAGTTCGGTCGTTTCTTCGCGAACCTTGGCGAATACGCCGGCGGCGTTCGCCCAGTCGAAGCCGGTGCGGGCGGCTTTCTTTGTGAGTTGGAGACCTTCGAGCGTGGCTGGAATGGACTTGGGACCGCCGTCGAGCGCGGAAACCTTCTTGGGCTCGCCCTCTTTTTCGCCGCGCTCTTGGGCTTTAATTGTGGCCCAGTTTCGCAGGACGTCTTCGGAAGTCTTGGCTTCGACTTCGCCGAAAACGTGCGGGTGGCGGCGAATCATCTTGTCGTGAATCGACTGGACGACGTCGGAAATGTTGAAGCGATTCGTCTCGGAGGCGATCTGCGAGTGAAACGTGACTTGCAACAGGAGATCGCCGAGTTCTTCGGCGAATTTAGAGTCATCGCCGCTGTCGATGGCGTCGAGGACCTCGTAGGCTTCTTCGATCAGGTACGTGCGCAGACTCTGGTGGGTTTGCTCGATGTCCCATGGGCAGCCGCCGGGATCGCGAAGACGCTTCTGGATTGCGACTAATTTCTCGAACCAGTCGCCGGCCGTCGGCTGTTTCGTCGCCGTGGTGGGCGCTGCAACGGACTTTGCCGGTTTAGCGGCGGATTTCTTCGACGCGGCTGCCGGAACTGCGGCGGACTTCCCTTTTATTTTCGGACTACCCTTCACTGATTTCTTTGGAGAACCCATGTACCTTCCGTGGAAAAGAACGAGTGTAGCAAACCGCCGGGATAATTTGCGCGAGTTCGGTGGCGCGAGTGCTATCGATTGCATTTTTCAGCGGGAGCTGACGCGGAAATTCGAGCAATGCCGCGGCTAGACATGCTTTCTGGGCAGCTACACAAAGCATTGATGCGATGCTAAAATAGGCGTGTACTGGGAAACAAAGGACTCTCACTTGTCTGACAACAAGCAGGAAGATTCGTTCCGCGTCATAGACCGCAGGCCGTTCACTTCCGAGGGCGAGTTGCGCCAGGAAGTCGTGGAAGAAGAACAGCGCGAGGCGGCTCGCGAAGCTGCGATTGAAGCAGCGCTCAAGAAAAACAATCCGGCGCCGATCGCCAAGCAAACCGGCGAAGGCGAGGCAGAGGAAGCGATTGCTCCGCCAGCCGATGCGCCGAAGCGCATACCTGCGTTCGAGAATTTGGTCCGCATGTTGGGCAGCAATGCGGCGATGGTGCTCGGAGCGTATGCCGACCCGCGGACGGGCCAGCCGATGATCGATCCGGATGCAGCGCGCGAATTGATCGACATGCTGGATGGTCTACGCGAGAAGACGCGCGGCAATTTGGCACCGGAAGAAGACACACTGCTGCTTGATCTGCTGGGCAAGCTCAAGATGACCTATCTCGAGGTCAATCAGGCGATCGCGGCGCAGGCGCAAGCCCAGACACAGGCCAAGGCAAAGACACGCTGATCGCGACGCGAATTCGGCTCGGTCGTCGATACCGATTCCCTGTAGAAGCTGTTCTTTGTTTTTTTGATGATGTTTCCGCTGGCATTGCGCGACCGGATTGCGAATGGCTTCCGCTCCCATAAAAGTTACGATTCTCGGCTCGGGCACTTCGATGGGTGTGCCTTCGCTCGCATGCCACTGCAAAGTGTGCACTTCGGCTGATCCGCACGACAACCGCCTGCGGCCTTCCATTTTGCTTTCGCGCGGAGAGCAAAACGTCGTCATCGATACGACGCCGGATTTTCGGCAGCAGGCGCTGCGCGCGAAGATCGAGCGGCTCGATGCGATTTTGCTGACCCACGGGCACGCGGACCACATTCTTGGGTTCGACGACATTCGGCCGTACAACATCCGGCAAAATTCGGCGCTGCCGGTGTACGGGAATCTCGAGACGTTCGACATACTGCGGCGGGCGTTTGCGTATGTGTTCGACGGGCGGCCGGTGTTCAGCACGGTGCCGAGCGTGAAGTTGCACGTTGTGGATGGGCCGTTTTCGCTGATGGGGCTGCAGTTTGTGCCGGTGCCGTTGCAGCACGGCGATCTCGAAGTGCTGGGCTACCGGTTTGGACGCGGAGCGTATCTCACGGATTTTGGATCGCTGCCGGATTCGTCTCTGGCACTGCTGGAAGATCTCGATGTACTGATCATCGACGCACTGCGGGACATTCCGCATCCGATGCACCAGACGGTGGATCAGGCGGTGGCGCTAATTGAGCGGTTGAAGCCGAAGCAGGCTTGGTTCACTCATATCGCTCATGACTTGCCACATGAAGAGACGAATGAGCGGCTGAGGAAGCTTGGATTGTCGAATGTGGCGCTGGCTTACGACGGCTTGCAATTTGAGGTCGGGGTAGACAATGAGATTCGCGCGGAGGCTCGTGGGCGCTCCGTTTCA
>DATAMU010000868.1:0-3523 GCA_036266605.1 Candidatus Acidiferrum sp.
CTCGCTCGGCCGCAACAGCGGCTGCCTCTGTCGCAGACGGCGATCGAAAAACGCCGGGAACGTGTTCGCTGTGATGCCCATTCCCGCTGCCGTTGCCATTGCCGTTCTTGTGGCCGTTGCTATTCCCGCCGTGGCCGTTGGCACCGTTTCCGTTTTTGTGATAACCGTCGTGGCCGGGGCTATGCCCGTTCCCGTTCTTTTTTTTCGCAATGTCGTTGCGCACCACAACACTCGCACGCACGACGCGCGCCAACACTTCCGGCTGTCCCACTATCAACGAAGCATCAAATGGAAATGTGATCCACAGCGGCATGCCCTCCGCGTGAGGCTCGCGGCTCGGCACCAATATTCCGCCGCGTGAAACATCGACGGTGGTGCACACTTCGGTTTTCTGGCCGAAGGGCGTCGTCCAGCGGAGTCGTAGGGGCAAACGGAGCTGGACGCGATGATGTTCGCGCCGGTCCATGCCCTCCACGATAGCGCTCTAGTACGTGGATAACTCTCTGTGTACGCTTACATTGCACTATGCAGCAACGTTCCGTACTAGGACAGAATTCAGCATCTTTCGGATTGCTTCCCACCGCCGCGCGGTGTACCGTTTGGCATAATTTGGGGCGGTCTTCTGTCGCGATTGCGATCGGGGTATTTGTATGGCTGATGGTTCGGAACGGCGTGTAGCCCGGCGATTTACCATGAGTCTGCCCCTGCGCGTGCTTCCGCGAGAAGCGCGTAGCAACGAACTTCGCACGCAGACACGCGACGTCAGCTATCAGGGACTCTACTTCCTCGCCGAAGCCCAATTCGAAGTCGGCACTGAAATCGAATTTGTGCTAACGCTTCCCAAGCAAATCGCCCAAAGCACTGAAGTTGATATCCGTTGTCGCGGCCAGATCGTTCGCGTCGATGCGAGCGCCGACGGCCACGTGGGCGTCGCGGCGAAGATCGAACGCTACGAGTTCCTTCCGGCCCCAGCTTCAGCCGCCTGATTCTTTTCCGCAAAACCACCTTTCGCGCGTTATAACATCCAACATAAAGGGATAGCTGGCACTTGCTTGTTCACTCATCGATTGGGAGCCACACGATGTACCACTACGATCCGTCCATAGCACTCGAAGAACTCAACGAAGACGCGCTTCTACCGCATCCCGTGAAATTGCGCGACATGATCATGCGCATCAAGCTCGCACCCAATGAAGCCCAAGTGATGAACCAGGAATTCCAGGACTACCTCACGCGCTTCGGCGAACTCCAAAAAGTCGCCCGCACCATGCTCGAAAAACTTTCCACCGGCGCCCGCAAATCCGCGTGACAAACCCCCGCGTGCCGACGCCATTTCTTCATCGCCTGCGCGGCTGCTAGACTAATCTTAATGCGCCGAAACACCCTTCTCATCGACGCCGACGACACCCTCTGGGAAAACAATGTCTTCTTCGAAAAGCTGATCGAAGATTTCATCACGCTCGTCGAATCGTGCGGATACACGCGCGCCTACGTCCGCCACATCCTCAACGAAACCGAACGCAAAAATATTCGCCAGCACGGGTATGGCGTCCGCAGCTTCGGACGATCTCTCGAAGAAACGTACATGAAGCTTGCTGAGCACAAGGCGGAGCGCGCCACGCTCGCTCAGATTCATGATCGCGTCGTCGATCTCGAACGCACGCCGCCCAAAATTCTCGATGGTGTGCCTGAGACGCTCGCCTACCTCACCGAGCGCCACCGCCTCATTCTGTTCACGAAAGGCCAGCCCGCAGAGCAAGCGGCAAAAGTGGAGCGCTCCGGCCTGCAAGGATTTTTTGAGTTCATCGAAATCGTCAGCGAAAAAGATCCTGAGACCTACAATCTGCTCGTCCACAAACACAAAATCGTAAAAAATCACGCTTGGATGATCGGCAACAGCCCGCGCAGCGACATCAATCCCGCCATGAAGATCGGCCTCAACGCCGTCTACATCCCGCATCAACACACCTGGGCGCTCGAACACGAGCCCGTCCTCGCCGGCGTCGGCAAACTCGTCATCCTCCCCAGCTTCCGCGAACTCCGCGGCCACTTCTAAGGAGAATTGCACCACAGAGTTCGCAGAGCGCACAGAGAAAGCCGAGGTCCCTCGTTTTTTCTTCTGTGCGAACTCTGCGGTGAATTCTCATTTCCCGGCCTTCACTTATCGCCAATTTGGCCGTTGTGCGTAGCACTCTTCTCCCGGAAACTGCGCAACCTAGGAGCACTCGTCATGGCTACAACTCCAATCGCGAAACCTCCCGTCAACCCTTCGTCCCGCACCGACTGGCGCGAGCATTGGTTCGAAAACGAAGAAGCGATTTACCTCAACCTCGCGGCGCAGAGCCCGATGCCGAAAGTGTCTTTCCGCGCCGTGCAGGCTGCGCTCGAGTGGAAGAAATTCCCCCAGCGCATTCCCGACAACGCGTTCTTCGACGTGCCGAATCGCATCCGCACTTCGATCGCAAAATTAATCAACGGGCAGCCGAACGACATCGCGCTCACCACCGGCGCAAGCTCCGGCATGTCTGGAATCGCCTACGGCCTCACGTGGAAGCCCGGCGACGAAGTCATCACCGCGACCGGCGAATTCCCTCTGCAATACGCTTCGTGGAAACCGATGGAAGAGCGCGAAGGCATCGTGGTGAAAATCGTGAAGCCTCGCGACAAGTATCTCGACGCCGACGACATCATCGCCGCGATCACGCCGCGAACTCGCGTCGTCTCGCTCAGCCTCGTGCGTTTCGACAACGGCGTGCTGATCGACGCAGCGCGCATCGGCGCCGCGTGCCACAAACAAGGAGCGCTGTTCGTCGCGGATGCGAGCCAGGCCGCCGGCGCGGTTCCGATCGACGTGCAAGCGATGAACGTCGATTTTCTGGTCTCAGCCGGATACAAATATTTGCTCGGCCCGTTTGGCACAGGATTCTGCTGGGGACGTCCTGAAGTCGTCGCGAGCCTTCGCCCCGGCCCGTTCTACTGGATGGCTGCGCAGGGCATGGACCACGGATTTTCCGCGATGAGCTTTTCCGATCCGAAACCCGCCGCCGGCGCAAAGCGCTGGGACGCCGCTGAAACCGCGAACTATTTCAATCACGCGGCGCTCGACGCGAGCCTCGAATTCGTCTTGCAGGTTGGGCCCGCGAACGCTCTGGCGCATTGTCACGATCTCATCGAACAACTTTTCGAGCGGCTGCCGAAGGATCGCTGCACTCCCGCGAGTCCGCTGAATCGCGCCCAGCGCGGGCCGTACGCGTGTTTCGCCGCGCGCTCGCCCGAAAAAACCGCCGCCATCTACGACAAGCTGCGCAAAGAAAATGTCATCGTGAGCCTGCGTGAAGGCAACATTCGCGTGTCGCCGTATCTCTTCAACACCGAGCGCGACATCGATCGCCTCGTTTCGGTGATCACCACGTGAGCGTGAGCTCGACTTCAGCTGACTCGCCAAAAATCGCTGTTGTCGGCGCAGGCGCCGTCGGTGGATATTTCGGCGGCATGCTCGCTCGCGCCGGAGCGCCAGTTGTTC
>DATAMU010000869.1:0-2798 GCA_036266605.1 Candidatus Acidiferrum sp.
GATTGACCCGGTGAAATCGCAGTACGAAGTGCAGGATTTCGGCTTCGCATGCACGACCTTGGCGCAAACCAATCTGCGGAATTTAATCGGCGATCGCACGCTGGACGAAACGCTGGTGGCGCGCGACATGATCAACACGAACTTACGACAGGTGCTCGACGAAGCTACCAATGGATGGGGAGTGAAGGTGACGCGCGTCGAAGTGCAGAAGATCGAGCCGCCACGAGACATCACGGATGCAATGTCTCGCCAGATGAAGGCGGAACGCGAAAAACGCGCGGCGGTGCTGGAGGCGGAAGGCATCAAGCAGAGCCAGATCTTGCAGGCGGAAGGCGCGAAGCAGTCTGAGATTTTGCGCGCGGAAGGCGAGGCACAGGCGCGCATTACGCGAGCGAATGCCGAAGCGGAAGCGATCAAGCTGGTGTCGAATGCCGCCGAAACGTATTTCAAGGAACGTGCCGAGATGATGCGGCGCCTGGAAGTCTTGAATCACACCTTGGCGCACAACACGAAATACATTGTCCCGGCGAACGCGAGTCTGATAAATGTTCTGGGGCTGGACGGGATTACGGCTACAAACGTGAACCCGACCGATGCGCCGGCTACGCCGAAGCCAGGAACTGCGAATCGATCGATCTGACGGTCATACTGTCGCGCGCTTTGGCTCGAGGCGGACATCGGTGGGGTGGGCACATGTCGAACGCACCGACGAAAACGGCCGAGAAGGCATCCTTTCAAGGAATCAATCCACACTTTGTAGTTCCCGACGTTGTTGCCTCTGCTGAGTACTATCGAGACGTCTTCGGATTCACCATTCATGGTGTATTTTTTGAGCCGCCGGTGTTTGCGATTGTTGGGCGCGATGATGTGGTGATTCAGTTTGGCAGGGTTGATGATGGGGAATTGGTCGCGCCAAATAGGAAGCGACGCGAAGAAGCTTTGGATGCTTACGTTTGGGTGGACGACGTTGACGCGCTATATGCGGAGTTGAAAGCGAAGGGCGCGAAGATTTTGGAAGAGCCGGTGTTGCGTTTTTATAAGTGCTACGAGCTTGTGGTGGAAGACTTGAACGGATATGTCCTTGTGTTTGCCCGAGACACGGCGACGGATCGTCGCTGACGGGCGCCGCGATGCGCGCTGGATGTGCGACCAAGAATTTTTCGCTGCTGTGCTAAAATAAGAATTCCCCAAATCCCCCGAGGAGCCACCGACGCATGAAGTTTGGAGTCGTAGTCTTTCCGGGATCGAATTGCGATCACGACGCTTACTACACGCTCGCGAATGTGATGCACAAGCCGGTGGAATTTATCTGGCACCAGTCGCAGGATCTGGCTGGTGCCGATGCGATTATTTTGCCGGGTGGGTTTGCGTACGGAGATTATTTGCGGACGGGCGCGATCGCGCGATTTTCGCCGGTGATGAAGGCGGTGGAGAAGTTCGCCAAGGGCGGCGGGATGGTGTTTGGGATTTGCAACGGCTTTCAGATTTTGCTGGAAGCTGGGTTGCTGCCGGGCGCGGTGATGCGAAATTCGGGGTTGCGCTACATCTGCCGGCACGTGCATGTGCGGATCGAGCAGACGGATACGCCGTTTACGAATGCTGCGAAGAAGGGGCAGATCATCCGGATTCCGATCGCGCACAACGACGGGAATTTCAATGTGGATGAAGCGACGCTGGCGGAGCTGGAGAAGAATCGGCAGGTGATTTTCCGCTATACGAACGCGGACGGATCGGACGATGCGGCGGGGAATCCGAATGGGTCGATGTCGAATATTGCGGGGGTTTGCAATCGCGAGAGGAATGTTGCGGGGTTGATGCCGCATCCGGAGCGGGCGGTGGAAGCGGCGCTGGATTCGGCGGATGGGCTGGTTGTGTTTCAGTCGATGGTCGAAGCGCTCATGGGCGCGGCTAAGGCTTCGGCGTGATAGCAACGAAGAGCAGAGAAAAACAGAACGAGACAAGTTTTTGCGATCTAGCAACCTGGGGCGCAGCGTGCTGCGCCCCTACATATTTTTCGACGACGAGCGGAGAGTAATGGCGACGGCACCTACGGAATTGAAGATTACGCCGGAGATTGCGGCGGAACATGGGCTGAAGGGCGACGAGTTCGCGCGCGTCAAGAAAATCCTGGGGCGCGATCCGAACATCACGGAGCTGGGAATTTTTAGCGTGATGTGGAGCGAGCACTGCTCGTATAAATCGAGCAAGGTGCATCTGAAGCGGCTGCCGACGCGGGGCAAGCTGGTGGTGCAAGGGCCGGGTGAGAACGCGGGCGTCGTCAATATCGGCGATGGGTTGGTCGCGGCGTTCAAAATCGAATCACACAATCATCCGAGTTACGTGGAGCCGTTTCAGGGCGCGACGACGGGTGTCGGCGGAATTTTGCGCGACATTTTCACGATGGGGGCGCGGCCGGTAGCGGTGCTCGATTCGTTGAGATTCGGCGAGCTTGCGCCAGGAAAGGGAACTTCGGGCGACGACGCGGCGAAGAACCGAAGAATTCTGGATGGCGTGATTCGCGGCGTGGCGCACTACGGAAATTGTTTTGGCGTGCCGACGATCGGCGGGGAAGTTTGTTTTGAGCCGTGCTATTCGCAGAATCCGCTGGTGAATGCGCTGGCGCTGGGAATTGCGCGTAAGGAAGAAATTTTTCTGGCGAAGGCGAAGGGCATCGGGAATCCGGTGATTTACGTCGGCGCGAAAACGGGGCGCGACGGAATTCACGGCGCGTCGCTGCTGGCGTCGGCGGAGTTCACGGAAGAATCGCAGCAGAAACGGCCGAACGTCCAGGTCGGCGA
>DATAMU010000870.1:0-5303 GCA_036266605.1 Candidatus Acidiferrum sp.
TCCAATAACCCCTGCTTGCCGTGCAACGCCCCAGTGAACGCACCCTTCACATACCCAAACAATTCCGACTCAATCAGTGTCGGCACCAACGACGAACAATCCACCGGCACAAACGGCCGATCTTTCCGCGCGCCCAAAAAATGGATGCTGCGCGCCACCAACTCCTTACCCGTCCCGCTCTCGCCCAGCACCAACACCGGATAATCGTGCTGGCTTACTTTCTGAATCGTTTTGTAAACGCGCTGCATCCGCTCCGACACACCGATCAGCCCGCCGAATCCCGGCCGCGTCCGCAATTGTTCGCGTAGCAACTGATTCTCTTGCTGCAACTCTACTGCTCGCGATGCGCGCTCGAGACGTGCTTGCAATTCCTCGATGCGAAATGGTTTCGTCACGTAGTCGATAGCGCCCATGCGCGTTGCCGCAACCGCCGAATCGATCGTGCCGTATTGCGTCAACACGATCACCGGTAAATTCGGATGCGTTTCGTGCACGCGCTTCAACAATTCCAGCCCGCTCGTCTGCGGCAGCATCAAATCCGTCAGCACGATGTCGATCGCCGTGTTCTCGACGACTTCGATGGCTTCTTCCGCCGTCGCCACCGTTGTCGCATGCATGCCGCTCATCTGCGCAACCTTCGCGCACGCTTCGCGTATCGTCGGCTCGTCATCCACAACCAGCACGTGGATCGCTGCCGTCTCCCGCGGTGCAACGATTTCTTCACTCATCATTGTTGTAGTCATCGAGGATTCTCCCTGCGCCACTTCCCGCTTTGTGGGCTGGCTGTCTGCATACGCGGTTCCAATTCAGAACAAACGCTACCCGTATGAGGAGCAGCATCTTACACAAAGAGTACTAAACACGCACTAACCATTTTGGGAATCTTAGAGAATCAAAAGCAGGCTGATTCTCGAACAAAGGGAGGTGAACGAACGGCTTGCAAAATCGGGACTGGTTTTCCACAGACAGTTCCGTTTTGGGAATGGGCTCCAGCCGCCCCAGAACAGAACTGGCCAACAGAAACCGTGCTCAACAACCTCAGCCAAAAGAAAACGGGCCTTTGAGGTTTCCCTCAAAGGCCCGCTTTTCGTGAATCAGGTTTTGCGAATCAGACCGGCAAACCGCCGGCCCGACCGCAGGGTCTTTAGTAGGTCGCACCTTCGGGAACGAAGATGAATTCAACTCGGCGGTTTTCCTTCTCCGAGCCCTTCTCCGTGGAGGCCTGACCCGTGCGCGTGGTGCTGCGCGACGCGTCGATGCCCTTTTCACCCAGGTACGCCTTCGCCAGATCGGCGCGGCTTTGAGCCAGCTTGGCTGCACGCGGTTCCTTGCCATCCGCGTAGCCAACGATGACCACCTTGGCGCTCGGATCGTTCTTCAACCGTAGCGCAACGTCGTCACCGACGCGCTTGCAGAGGTTGTCGAAGCGAGCGACGCCCGCCTTGGTGTAGCCGCACTCGCCAATCTTCGTGGCCTGCGGCGGTGGCGGCGGTTGCTGCACGTCAACGTTCGTCTGCCCATCGGCCTTGTCGCCGCGGGAATCCGTCACCGAGCAATTCACCTTGTAACTGCCGGACGACAACCCGGTCGAGTCAAAGGTGGCCGTCGGGCCGTTGCCACTCACCTGGCCTTGCGCGGCCGAGTAGCTGTAGGTCAGGTCGAGGTTATCCGGGCTGCTGGCGGTCGAAGTAATCGTCGACTTCTCGCCAGGCTGGATCGTGCTCGGGTTGGCCGAGCAGGAAATCGTCGGTGGGTGATGCGGACGTTCCTGAACCGCGATGTCCGCGGTGCACGAAGTCGTGCCGCCCTTCCCGTCGTCGACCTTCGCGGTCACTGTGTAGGTGCCTACCGCGAGGCCGTTTGAGCTCCAACGCGCATCCGGCCCGGTGCCATCAACCGTGCCGCCCGTCGCTGTGTAGCTGTAGGTCAGCGGCAAGCTGGCCGGGCTGGACGCCGTCACGTGAATTGCCGACGGATCGTTCGAACCCTGGATGACTGCTGCGGGGGACGCCGAGCAAGAAGCGGTCGGCGGGCCGGCCGGTGGCGGCGGTGGCGGCGTCGGGAAACCCCAACGGAACACGATGCCGGTGCCGGCGCGGAAGCTGTTCTGGCGGAAGTTCGGATCGACCCAAACGCCCGACACGTAGCTGCGCAAATAATCCAATTGCGCGAAGCGCCACGCGATGTGCTTGTTGAATACGATGTCCACACCGCCGCCCGCTGCGAGTGCGAACGAGTTGTAACGGTCGGTGCCGGTCACCTGGCCGCTGGCGCGAAGCGCACCGAACAGCACTTCGGCGAACGGAACGAAGTGATCGCGACGCAGGTTCAATCGCGGACCAGCCAAAAATGTTTGAAACCCGCCCTCAGTCTTGCCGACTGCGGGTACGACGCGACGTTCAAACGAGTAGAAACCCGCTTCAGCCGTCAAACCGAGATAGTGGTTCAGGTTGTACGTAAACGAACCCGTCCCGCCGTTGTTGTTGAAGTTCGGGAACGCTTGGCCCGGATTGAAATTGATGAAGCTGTACATTCCGGCCAGTTCATATTTCGGCGTCAAACGACCCGGCGCGCTGTCATCCGCCGTGCCCGACGCTGCGGGCGTCGGAATTGGCGCTGACGGGAACGGAGTCGCCCGCGGTGGGTTTGGCACTGCGAAACTTCGCGACGCATCCGGCGTCGCCGTCGAATCGTTCTTCGCCGGCGCAGTTGCCGCCGAATCATCGGAACTCTTCTTCGCGTTCTGATCGTCACTCTGCTGGGCCCACCCTGGCAGCGCGCACAACGCGCCAACCATCAACATCAGACACAACCTGCGCATCTTTATTTCCTCCCGAAAGACTCTCTCTTGGAAACTCATGAGTTGTTTTTACGCGCTCGCCGGATTTTGGTTCCGCTGCTCCGGCAAACTGCGTCAGACGTATCGCAGCCTAAAACCTTCGCTTCTACCTCAGATCCGATTGGCAAAAGTCCCTGTCTCTCGACTCCAACCGGATGTTTACTTCACGACAAGCAGCAAAGTGCGGTGACGATAGGGTATTCCACACTTCGATGTCTCCGCAAGCATTTCCTCGGATTTACGCGAAAATTTCGCTCGCAGAAATTCTTTTTGTGAGACGCACTTCAGCCGCCTTCGAGGTACGGCTATGCGTCGCTGGATGCGTTCGCAGGTACACCGACAACTGGCACCATCAACCAAGGTTATAGGACCTGTTTCGATGTTCAAAAATACAGAGGAGTTACAAAATATTTCAATGCACTCGCCGATTTCTGCTTGAGTAAGTCAACCGGCGAGCGCATCGGTTCCATTCTTATCCTTGCCCGTCTCAAACTGCTACACTTTAGGACTAGAACTATAGCGGTTGCTGGGTCTACTGCGCTGCGCCGCCGCTTGTTGCCGCCGCTCCGCTTGCATCCGCAGAGAACACAGTTACTTCCACGCGACGGTTCTTTTCTCGATCATCCTTCGTCTTCTGGTCATTCACCGGCTTGTCTTTGCCCAGTCCAACCAGCTGAATGCGATAGACCGGAACATTTTTCGCCCCGATCAAGTACGTCTGCACCGCTTCCGCTCTCCGCCGGCTTAACTGTAGGTTGTACTCTGCCGGACCCGTCTTATCCGTGAACCCTTGAATCGCGATGAAATATCGCTTCGCATTCGTGATGTTTCCCGCCAAAGTGTCGAGTTGCTGCTTCGCGTCGTCACTCAACACTGACGAATTGAATTTGAACAACACGGTCGCATCGCCCGACGTTTTGTAGTCGTCGAGATTCGCAATCCGATCGTTCAACTCGCCGCGCAATTGATCCCGCACCGTATCTGATTTCTTCGACGCAGCGTCGGCGCGCGAGATTGCATCGCCGGCACGGCTGTCTGCCGCAGACGCCTTTTCATCGGCCGCGCTGATCTTGGTTTCCGCTTGGTCCAACTGTTTCTGGGTTCCCTGTTGCTTCTGATCCACGTCGCTGACCTTCTTGTCCACCGGGTCAACTTGTTGCGCAACATACCGTTTGGTCGCACAGCCGCCGAGCAAAACCATCCCGGCGAGCACCGCGGCAAGTTCTGCTTTTTTCATACGCTTCTCCTACTTTGAGTTTCGCCGTCGGCGCGTTTCGCCGAAACACCGGCGCAGGCTGGTGGTGGTTTGCGCTGATGTGCGCTTCATCCGTTGGATGCCGCGACTTCAGGGAAGGACGGCAACAAATATGAGTGCCTGCGCAAGCGCCACTACTCAGTTGATCCCCGTACGCCGCAAGGAACAAAACCTGACTGCAGGGTCACTCCCGATATCGATCGCATCTCAACGCTAACCAGCCTCATTGTACATCGCGCTTCCCTGGAGCGCTTGTGGAACCCACCCCGCTGCAGGTGCAGCAAGAAATTTTCTGGAGAGATATCTCGATGAAACTCGCAATCGGCACGGCTCTGCTTGTCTTGCTCGCAGGCACAAGCATGTACGCGCAAGATCAGGACAAAGAAAAAGAAAAACCAGCGCAGCAGGAACAAAAGAGACAGGAACCCGCCGCGAAGGAGCATCCGCAGGCTCAAGAGCAACACAAACCACAAGAACAACAACAAAAAGCCCAACAGCACGAAGCGCAGGAACAGCAGAAGAACCAGGCCAAGCAAGTCGAAAAAGAAAGATCGGACGCCGCTCATCAACAACATCAACAACAAGTCGCACACCAACAACAGCAGCAACAAGTCGCCCGCCAGGATCACGCGCAAAATCAGCAAGTTCAACGCGACGGCGGCAATCGCAACTCACGCCGCATCAGCGAGCAGGACTTCCATCAACACTTCGGCCGCGAGCACACCTTCCGTGTAACACGCAGCAACGATCGCCGCTTCAACTACGGCGGCTACTACTGGGTCTACAACGATCCGTGGCCGTCCGACTGGGCCTACACCGACGATGTCTACGTCGATGAAATCGACGGCGAATACTACCTAATCGATCCGGTCCATCCCGGCGTCCGACTGCTCATCATCATCGCCGACTAACATTCACATCCGCGAGAGTGGCCGCTCGGACACACAAACGTTCGCGCCGCCCGAATGCGTTCTTCGCGCATCCAACCCCCGTCCCGATATCACTAAACTCTCGCGCATCGAATCGCGCAAAAATTCAGGAGCCTCACCGATGTCGCCGTCACGCACTCTGATCGCATTCGGCCTCTTGCTCGCCGCTGCTTTCATCTTCGGAGTCTGCATGGGCTGCAACTCCAACGACCCCGACCAGCGCGCCCGCGACGAAAAAACACGTGAAGAAGTTGCACGCGCCACCGCGAACGCGAAGCCC
>DATAMU010000871.1:0-2547 GCA_036266605.1 Candidatus Acidiferrum sp.
GTGTCGCTGTCTCTTGCTTGTAGTTGTCGCCCTGCCACTTCTACAGCCATGGCACCGGCTTCCGACCGTCGCACCGCTGGCACCTGTGACTGACGTCGGCACAATACAGTTTTCAACGGCGCCCGCCGCAACGCACTGGCACTTTCCGTCGCTGTCGGTCGTCCTGGAGTGGACCGGCATCGCAATTCTCGGCGGAATTGCGGTGAAGCTCATATTGCTCGCGGTCGGGCTTGTAAAACTTCGCCGGCTCCGCGAAGCCTCTGAGCCGATTGAAAACAACGAGCCAGCGGTCGCAATCATCGATCAGATGTTTGTCAGAGTTGGCGCGATGGCCGAGTTCCGCATCTCGGCAAATGTCGATTCACCCGTTTCGTTCGGCGCGATCAACCCTATAGTTCTGTTGCCCTCGGGGTTTGTAACAACGGACGCTCGCCTCCAGTCCGTCGTGGTTTGCCACGAACTGGTGCACACTCGCCGTCGAGATTGGTCCCAACACGTGGTCGAAGAAATTGTCCGCGCTGTTTTCTGGTTTCATCCTTCGATTCTCTGGCTCATCTCGCGCATCCGTCTTTCGCGAGAACAACTCGTCGATCTCGAAGTAGTCCGCCTCACCGACGCGCGGCAAACCTACGTGGATGCGCTCCTCGAGTTCACTCGACGCCCGGCACGCCCTGCGGCCCTCCCCGCACCACCGTTCCTCACCGAGCATCAACTCGTCGAACGCATCTCGCTCATATTGAAGGAGGTTCACATGTCACGAAGAAAATTGATCGCATCACTCGCAGTTATCTCCTGCACGCTCGTCGTGGTACTCGGACTGAGCGCCCGGAGTTTTCCGCTGAAACTCGCTCCACATCAGGCGGTCTCGGCTACGAACGAGGATCTCATTGCTGGCGCCGTTTCGGGTGGCGTCGCCGAAGGCGTCAGTGGTGGCGTGGCCAGTGGGACCACAGGGGGAGTGGTTGGCGGAATCGTAAAAGGTGTCGTGGGCGGCGTGCTCGGCGCGCGGTCGTCCTCGGACATACCGCAAATCGACGCCGCATCGATCTGGATTGATACGGTGAAGAAAGGGCCGATGGTGAGACAAGTCCGCGGGCTGGGAAAATTAGTGCCGGGCACGGGTTCGACAACGCTAATCGCACGAGCGAACGTGCCCGCGTTCTTGACTGCCGACGTAAAGCCCGGTCAAAGCGCCTCGGTAGACACGAAAAAGGGTCACGTCGCGAATGGTCATGTGATCGGCATCGAGCCTAACGCCTCAGGGGATACCCGAACGATCGACGTCGCCCTCGATACAAAGCCCGATGGCGCCGAAGCGAATCTCGAGGTGGACGTGACGGTCGAGATCGAAAAGATCGACAGCACTCTTCAGGTCGGCCGCCCGATTCACGGCGCGGCGAACAAGGAAGTTTCGCTGTTCAAGATCGACGACAACGGCACAGACGCTACGCGAGTCAGTGTCAAATTCGGCCGCGCATCCGTCGCCTCGATCGAAGTCTTGGCCGGACTGAAAGAGGGCGATCCCATCATTCTCTCCGACATGTCCCAAGTCGGGACCGCCGAGCACGTCCACATCACTGGCCAGAGTCCTACGCCTTGATGGATGCCGTGACGCTCACCGCTTCTGATACGGATGGAAGATGTAATCCTTTGCCTTCACCGCTGTGTGGCATGCATTCCCACAATCCGAAGGCGCAGCATCGGCCGTGAACTTATCGGTCTTCGGATCGTAATTAAAAAGCGCGTATCCCCACCCGCCCGACTTCGGAAATCTCTTGCTGTCCTTTTCCATCACGAATGCCTGCGAGAACGTGTCCGGCACATCGACTACGAACGGAGCCTCTGTGCTCTTCTTCGGCTTCCACTGCAGCTTCACGAGCCGCGAACCATCAGGAAACGCCTGCCCGTTTAGCGGCGCGCCGCTCTTGTATGCATCAATCACCGTCGGATTCCCGACGATCACTTTCAGCACCTCGTCCGTCCGTGCCGACGACACCACCGCCCAATCCTCGTACCCTTTGAAATCCGCGAACGCGATTCCGCTCGACGTCTTCAGCGAATACTTGTCATCCGCCGAACCGCCCGCCGAACCCGCACCGCGCCCCGCCGCAGACCCAGCTACCGCGCCAATCACTGCAAGTACCGCAACCAAAATCGCCAGCTTGTCTCTCCGCCTCATCTCGAATCCCCTTAGGCAAATTTTGTAATGGGCTTTTGAGTCATCGTCGGCGAATTGGTTGCAGAAAATCTTTCAACATCGTCGTCTCGCCGTCCGGGACGATGATCTTCACTCCTCGTACCTCTCCGAGCATTTCCCGCATGCGCGCGAGGCAAGCCCAACCCTTATGGCACGAGGATTCCTCTGCTCGTGCGCAGGGGCTTGTCGTGATTCAATCAAGCTGGCGGACCTTCATGATTCTTGGAAAACACCAGTGACTGATGTGGAAAGCTGCGTGTCACCATCGAGAGAACGAAGTTCCAGGAACGAATGAGCTGGTCCAGTCGATGCGTTTGCGAACTATTCGTATCGCAGCGCGACCATCGGGG
>DATAMU010000872.1:0-1713 GCA_036266605.1 Candidatus Acidiferrum sp.
AGGAGGAAGTGCGCTGGGCACAATTTTCGGAACGGTGCGCGGCATCGTTCACGATCCGCAGCACCGTCCGGTGACCAATGCGCAAGTTACTTTGCAGGCCCGCAAATCGGCGTACACGCAAACCGTGCAAACCGATGGCGAAGGAGAGTTTCATTTCGACGCTGTGCCGCTCGGCGAATATTCCGTAAAGGTGGAACAAAATGGATTTGAAGCCGCCGAACAAATCATCACTGTGCTTTCGGGGACCGCGCCGATTCTGCATCTTGAGTTGAAAGTCGCGGCGCAAAATCAGTCCGTGGAAGTATCGGCGGACGCGGCGCCGGCGCAAACCGAAACCATAACGCCTACGACGGTTATCGATCGTGAAGAAATCGCTCGCACGCCGGGCGCTTCACGCACGAACAGCCTGGCGATGATCACGGATTTCACGCCAGGATCGTACGTGACTCACGATCAACTGCACATTCGTGGCGGTCATCAGGTGAGCTGGCTCATCGATGGCGTGCCGATTCCGAACACAAACATCGCGAGCAACCTCGGTCCGCAGATCGATCCCAAAGACATCGACATGCTCGAGGCGCAGCGCGGCAGCTACTCGGCCGACTACGGCGATCGCACGTACGGCATCTTCAACGTTGCGCCGCGAACGGGCTTCGAGATGAACAATGACGCGGAGTTGATTCTGAGCGCCGGCAATTTTTATCAGACCGACGATCAGCTCAATTTTGGCGGGCACACGAACAAGTTCGCCTACTACGCCAGCGTCAACGGCAACCGAACGAATCTCGGTTTGCAGACGCCAACTGCGGCGGTCGTACATGACGCAGCGAACGGCTTCGGCGGGTTCACATCGCTCATGTACAACCTCGATGCCAACGACCAATTGCGCGTGGTTGCGCAGGTGCGGCGCGATTTCTATCAGGTGCCGTTCGATCCCAACGATCCAGAGACAGCGGGCACGTTCCTGAAGGACGCGAACGTCGAAAACGATTCGTTTGTGACGTTTTCGTGGGTACGCACGCTGAATCCGGGATTGCTGCTCACGGTGTCGCCGTTTTTCCATCACAACAGCGCAAATTATCAGAGCAGTCCGCTCGATATTCCGAGTTCGACGCAGCAAGACCGCTCGTCGAATTATGAAGGCGGGCAGGCGACCATCGCCTGGGTCGCCGGTCGCAACAACCTGCGCGGAGGATTCTACGGATTCGCGCAGCAGGATAGGCAAACGTTCGGGTTGATCTTCAACGACGGAAGCGCGCCGAGCTTGAATCCGCCGGTGAAGACGAGTCCCGACGGCAGCCTCGTCAGCGTATATGCCGAGGACCAACTTCGCGCCACGTCTTGGCTCACGTTGAGCGCAGGTCTCCGCCAGACGCATTTTTCGGGCGGCGTCGTCGAAAACGCTACCGATCCGCGCGTCGGCGCTTCGATCCGAATACCCAAGCTGAACTGGGTGTTCCGCGGATTCTACGGACATTTTTACCAGGCGCCGCCGCTAGACACCGTGACCGGTCCGCTGATCGATTTCGTCACTCTACAAAATCTGGGATTCATCCCCCTGCACGGCGAGCGGGATGAAGAACACCAGTTCGGCGTGACGATTCCTCTTTTCGGGTGGACCATCGACGCGGACACTTTTCAGACGCGGGCGAAGAATTTCTTCGACCACAACAACCTCAACAACTCCGACGTGTTCTTCCCGATTACGATTCA
>DATAMU010000873.1:0-2225 GCA_036266605.1 Candidatus Acidiferrum sp.
CCCCGCGCTCCTCAGCGCTCTCCGCGCCTCTGCGTTATCTTTTCTCTTTCGACTTTCCCGAATGAGCCTCCGCAAAAACATTCGCGCAATCATCCTCGTCGCCGCACTTCTCGTCGGCGCCGCGATCATCATCGCGCGCGAGCATCGCCCCTCCTTCCTGCGCCCCGGCCTGCGCCTCAACGCCTACGTCACCACGCAAGACGGCAACGTCAACGTGATCGATCTCGTGAATCTCCGCTCCATCGCCCGCGTGCAAGTCGGCCCAGCTCTCTCCGGCTTGCGCGAACATCCCACACGCCCCGAAGTCTGGGGAGTCAGCACCCAAGGCGGCTACGTCTTCGTCCTCGGCGCCTACAACGATCAGGTCGTCGCGCGCATTCCCGTCGGCCCCGCGCCCTACGCGCTCGAGTTCTCACCTGACGGCAGCATCGTCTACACCACCTCCAGCGAGAGCGATCGCATCGTGGCCATCAACGCCGAAACACACGCAGTCGTCGGCAATGCGGCAACCGGCCGCCATCCCGTCCTCGCCCGCCTCGCTCCCGACAAGAAGACTCTCGTCGTGCTGAATCACGACGACGGCACACTCGGCGTCTACGACGCCTCCAACCTCAAGCACATCGCCACAGTGCCCATAGTTCACAATCCCGACGATGTTGCCATTCTCCCCGACAGCCGCCTCGCATTCATCATCAGCCGCACCGAACCGCGCTTATCCGTGGTCGATTTAAAACGCAATGTTTTGCTGGCAAATCTTCAATTGGTAGGTAAGCCGTCCGACATGATCCTCAAGCCCGACGGCGGCGAACTCTACGTCATCTCGCCCGAATCCCATGGCCTGCAAGTCATCAACACCGAAACCCACGAAGTCGGCGATTTCGTGGTGATCGGCGACACACCCACGCGTGGCGTCCTGAGCGTCGACGCCGGCCTCCTCTACGTCACCGACGCGACTGCGAACCGCGTCACCGCTGTAGACATGAACAACCGCCGCGTCATCCGCACCATCAACGGCCGCGAACTTCTGATCTCCGCCGGCCAGACTCCGGACGCCATCCGCTTCGACCCCGAAGAAAATCTATTGTTGGTAGTAAACAAAGGCTCGAGCGACCTGTCCGTAATCCGCGCCCGCCTCGGCGACCAAAGCCTGCTTACCATGATTCCGGTGGGCGACCACCCCCAGGAGCTAGCCGTAAAGTTGTTCTAGAAGGTGATGAATTGAACACAAAAATAGCCGCGATGACTTTCAGAGCGAAAAACGACCTGTAATCGCGGTTTTACGTCGCATTTTCGATCTTCTCTAATTTTTGCGTCGAACGATTTGATTTGAACGGGTTTGAAAACTATTGATGACTACGAATTCTCAATTGGCCAGGAAGCTTCTTCGCCAAGCGGAATCTCAAGAAAGCCTTCAGCTGGCAGCACGTCGATCGGCAAGCCGCCATGCCAAAGCGCGACTCCCAGTCTCAGATTCTGCTGTCCCTTTAAATTAATTTCGGAGCGCCGAACCGAAATTTCAAGTATTCGTTCAAATCCAACTTCCGCGATTTTTTCTGGATTGAGCAAACATGCCTTCCCCATTTCGATCGCGAATTCCTGCAAGTGTCCGCGTTCAAGTTTTACTACAACTGTGAGCTCTTCAGCTCCACCGATCGTGATGCGAAACTCCGGATTCTCCATCTCACAGAGAGCTTCCATGAACGAATCGACACGCACGCTCAGCCGATCATTCTCGAACCCATAACGCAGCTCGCGCAGAAAGAAGATGCGCCCATGCATCGCGCCACCACGCCGCTCCGGCGAATACAATCCAGCACCGAGCCACTCAAAGTACGAAGTGTCCCGCCCATCCACCGTCGTCCGCAGAAACCCCGTCGGCGGAACCTGCAGCGCATGCTCCGGCTTCCGCTTGATCGGCTTCGCCAAGTCGGGCGGAGCGACCTGTCCCAGCGCCAAGTAAATGCCCGTGAGATGCTTCCGGAACAATGCATCGAACTCTGCGTCATTGGCAGTGCTGTGTTCCGGGCCATACCACCAGCACCAATCGCTACCTTCGGCGGCCAGTAAGGATTCAAGTGCTGCTTGAAGTGCGGTTTCTGTGGGCGCTTCAGCTATGCCTTTGGTTCTTGCATCGACGCCGGCGGCATACCCTTGCCGCGCATCCCACAGCAATTCCCACGCGGTGACGTCTTCCTGGTCGCCGATCCACACGTCGAAATTCGCGT
>DATAMU010000874.1:0-4391 GCA_036266605.1 Candidatus Acidiferrum sp.
GTCGTCAACAAGCAGGTCAACGTCACCAACGTGACCTACGTCAACCAGCGCTCCGTGACCGCCACGTCCGGTACGACCTTCGTCTCCGGCCAGAACGTTTCGCGCAACGTTGTCCGCGTCGATCAACGTGACATCGTACAAACTCGCGTTGTCGCCGGCGCTCCTGCGATAGCTCCGACGCGCCAAACCTTCATCGGCGCCGGTCGTCCCGCTGCGGTCCGCCCGCCAGCCACCGTCGTTACTCGCACCGTCGTGGCGAAAGCCCCACCTCCGCCCGCTCCGGTCTCCGTCGAACGTCAGGAAGCCGCCATCAAAGCCAACCAGGGGCGTCCAATTGCTCGCACGGAATACCGCCAGCTCGCGCCTCCTCCAACGCAGGCGGCGGCCGGCGCAGCCGCTGGCGCTCCGCGCAACAACGTGCGCATCGCGCCGGTCGCTCGCACCGTCACTCCGATTCAACCGAAGCCGGCCAACACCGCCGGTCGCCCGGGCCAACCTGGATTCAACAACAATGCGCCGCGCCCTGGTCAGCCTGCGATAAATCAGCCGCCGGTGAACAACAACGCTCCTCGTCCGGGTCAGCCTATGAACAACGGCCAGCCCGTGAACAGCGCCGTGAATCCAAACGCCCCGCGTCCAAACCAACCGACGCCCGGCGTTCCTCCGCAAAGTACAAATCCGAATCAAGTGCAAACCAGCGCACCGGCAGGGAATAACCGCACTTTCAACAACCGTCCGCCAAACTCGCGGCCGGTCGCCGCTCCGAATCCGCAAGTCCAACAGCAGCAACAGCAACAACTCGAAAAACTGCGACTGCAACAAGACGCCGAGCGCCAGAGGCTAGAACAGCGTCAAGTTCAGCAGCAGCAAAAGGTTCAGAGCCAGCCCAACCCGAATCCGCAGAAAGTGCAGCAGCTCGAACAAAAACAAACCCAACAGCTCCAAAACATGGAGCACAAGCACGACACCCAGGCGCAAACCTTGCAAAATCGCCAAGCCGTTCAGAGCAACCAAGCCGTCCAACACGGCAATCCAAACCAAAACAACAACAAACCCAAAGATAACAACAAGCCCAACAAACAAAACTAAACAACTCTCGTCGAATCAAGTCGTAGGGGCACGGCACCGCCGTGCCCTTCATTTTTTGCCGCACTTTTGCGATCCCTGCGTCCTCTGTGTTGAATCCTCTTTTTCCACACGATCTTTGTCACGATCAACGGAAGAGATCCACTTCCGCCGGGCGGATGATTGTGGTCGCTTTCGCGATCGACGGTTTGCGGGCGAAGTTGCGGATGATGACGGCGGGCGTGCCGCCGGATTTGGGCATAGCTAGGCCCGCCGCGGCAGCCAGTTCGTCCGCTGTGGCGATGATGGAGGCGTGGAGACGTTTTTTTGTGGCGTCGCGGGTCCCGCGAAGATCGACCAGCGGCGGAACGCCGTAGCAGCCGATGGCTACGTTGGTTAGTCCCAAGCGCCAAGGCCGGCCGAAGGTGTCGGAGATGATCACAGCGATTTTTTTTCGCGTAAGCCTGCCGAGAGCTTGCGCGATTTTTTTTGCGCTGGCGTCGGGATCGCCGGGAAGGAGGGAAACGACGTTCTCTCCCGGGATATTCGATTGGTCCACACCGGCGTTGGCGCAGACGAAGCCGTGATGGGTCTCGACGATGAGCACGGGGTGCTCACGGACAATGCGTCGCGATTCGTGGAGGATGACTTCGACGAGCCGCGGATCTTTTGTGTTGGCAGCGGCGAGATCGTAAGCGCGTTTCGATGGCGTGACGGTCGTCAGATCGATGAGGCGATTTTCGGATTTGGAGATGATCTTCTGAGCGAGGACGAGAATGTCATTTTGTCGGAACGAAAGTTTCGATTTTTTGGCGGCGGTGAGCAGGATTCGGGGAAGGTTGTCATGCGCGCGAATTTCGGGGATGCAGTGGATTGGGATGATCTGTATTGGCCGAGAGGGTTTCATTCGCGGACTAGTTTAGTTCAACCCGCACAGCAAAATGCATCGTCGTCGCGCGTTCTAACGTTGTCGCCGCCTTGCAAGAAACGGAACGGATGAATGCGAACAGCCTGTGAAAGCGTAGCTTCAGCTACGAAACATTCTTGTCGCCAGAAGTCGTCTCTAAACTGACCTGCGGATTGCGGCGGCGTTTCGTTCGCGTTCGCGGGCGAGCATCACGATCAGGCGAGCAGTTTCGTCGATGTCCATCGCGGTGTTGTCAATAATGACGGCATCGACCGCGCGTATCAACGGCGAGACCTTGCGTTCGCGATCGCGCTTGTCACGCTCGCGCACTTCCTGAAGCACCTGAAACACGCTGAGGTCATCGCCCTTTTCCTGATGCTCTTTCCATCGGCGCTCGGCGCGAACTTCTGGAGATGCCTCGAGAAAAATTTTCAGCTCGGCGTTCGGAAAAACGACGGTGCCGATGTCGCGGCCTTCCATTACGACTCCACCACCCGCGCCGGCGCGTTGCTGTTCCGCGACGAGCACACTGCGCACCCCGGCGACGGTTGCGAGCCGCGACGCAGCTTGCGCAACGTCGGCCGCGCGGATCGAGTCGGTGACTTCGACGGCGTCGAGGAACACACGATTCTTGCTTCCGGAGACTTCTTGCTCGGGTGTCGGCGGCTTCAGCTCGATGTGAGTTTCGGCTGCGAGCGATTCGAGTTGCGTCTCGTCGTCGGGCGAAATGCAGCGATGAATCGCTTTCAGCGCGAGCGCGCGATACATCGCTCCGCTGTCGAGATAAAGGTAGCCGAGTTCGAGAGCGATACGACGCGCGACACTGCTTTTTCCGGAACCGGCCGGGCCGTCGATGGCGATAGTTAGTCTGGGCATTCGAGCGAGGGATTTGGTCGCAGATATCTTACGTGGAGAGGCGCGGAGATGAAAGGAGGAAGGGATTAAAAAATGGAAACAGCGGGCGATCGATATGTAGCGGGTGAGCAAAAAACCGCACCCTCTAAAATCTGAGGGTGCGGCACCCAAGAGAAGAACTAGAAGTCTAAAAGCCCATGATGTTGTAGCCGCAATCGACGTAGAGGGTCTCGCCGGTTATGCCAGAGCCGCCATCGGAAAGAAGGAAGGCCGCAGTGCTGCCAACTTCGGCGGCTTCGACGTTGCGCTTTAACGGGGCGCGTTCGGAATGTGCTTTGAGCATGTCGCTGAGTCCGGAAATGCCACGTGCGGCCAGTGTCTTGATTGGGCCGGCAGAGATCGCGTTGACACGGATCTTCTTCGGACCAAGATCGTTGGCGAGATATCGCACGCAGGCTTCGAGCGCGGCTTTGGCGACGCCCATGACGTTGTATTTCGGCACAACTTTTTCCGCGCCGTAGTAAGACAGCGTCACTACGCCGCCGCCATCGGGCATCAGTGGCAACGCCGCGCGGCAAACGGCGATCAGCGAATACGCGCTGATGTCGTGGGCGCAGCGAAAGCCTTCGCGGCTCGTGTTGATGAATTCGCCTTTGAGGTCTTCGGCATGGGCGAACGCCACGCTGTGCACCACGCCTTGCAGCGTGCCGTAAGTCGATTTCAATTCCTCGAAGGTTTTCGCGATTTGCTCGTCGCTGCCCACGTCGCACATGAAACCTTTGGAGCCGGGAAGATCGGTGATGAGGTCGGCGGCTTCGGCGGCCATGCGTTCATTTTGATAGGTGATGGCGAGTTGCCAGCCGTCGGCGTGGAGCTTTTGCGCGATGGCCCAGGCGATGCTGCGCTTGTTGGCGAGGCCGAAGATTACGGCAGTTTTTTTGGTGTCGGTCATTTGCGCGGAGCTCCAATCGTCGTGATGGTGGTGCTTGAAGTTGAATCTAAACCCCGCGATCTGGGAAACGATCGCGGGTACAGGGTGATGGCGTGATGTTTGGCGTAAATGATTATACGTCCGCGGCGCAGATGGAAAAAGCGGAGAGGCGGTTTGCGGCTGGGCGAAGTGGGATGCTCAAGACGCAAAGATCGAGCGGACATGCGGCGCAGCGTGCTGCGCCCCTACATGACCGTGCGAAATTTCAATTCGTGGTGACGTCCGCTAAATGCGGTGGAAGGCGCGTTCGATTTCTTTTACAGAGTAGCGAAGAACCACGGGGCGGCCGTGAGGGCAGCTCATCGGGCAATCGGTTTTGGCAAGGGCGGCGAGAAGCCATTCCATTTTTGTCTGGTCGAGAGGCATGTTCACTTTGATGGCAGCGTGGCACGCGGTGCTGGCGGCGATTTTGGCTTGCAGCGTTTCGATCGAGATTGCCGCGTTTTCGCGTTCAATGCCGTCGAGAATTTCGGTGAGCAATTTTTCGGCGTCGTTACCGGTCACGCCGGCGGGGATCGCCTGGATCGCGACGCTGCGCGGGCCCATCGGTTCGACCTCGAAGCCGTTGGCGGT
>DATAMU010000875.1:0-1883 GCA_036266605.1 Candidatus Acidiferrum sp.
GTCGCTCGCGGGCATGTTGAAACAACGCGGCCTGCGCGTGACCGGATCGGATGCCGCGGCCTATCCGCCAATGTCGGATTTTCTGGCATCGCTGGGCATTCCCGTGTCGCAGCCGTTCTCGCCAAAGAACCTTGAGCCGCGTCCTGACGTAGTGGTCGTGGGTAATGCCATCTCGCGCGGCAATGTCGAATTGGAAGAGCTGCTGGATCAGCACATCCCGTTCCTGTCACTGCCGCAACTGCTCCACGATGAGTTCTTGAAGGGCAAAGAAGTGTTAGTCGTTGCGGGTACTCACGGCAAAACCACGACGACTTCGATGTTGTCGTGGATCTTCCATACGGCCGGACAGCAGCCCAGCTTCCTGATCGGCGGCATCGCGGAAAATTTCGGCAGCAGTTTTCGCGTGGGGCAGGGCAAGCACTTCATCCTGGAAGGCGACGAGTACGACACCGCGTTCTTCGATAAAGGTCCGAAGTTTCTGCACTACTTTCCGGACTCGGTGATTTTGACTTCGGTGGAGTTCGACCACGCCGACATCTACAAAGATCTCGATGCGGTCGAGACCGCGTTCAAGCGGCTAGTGAACCTGGTGCCGCGGCGGGGAAAGATCGTCGCCTTCGATACGGGCGAGAGCTTGGAACGTTGCCTGTCTAAGGCGTTCTGTTCGGTCGAGCGCTACGGCGCAGGTAACAAAACGAACTGGCGCGTCACGAATCTCGCGCTGGAGCCATCGCGGACGAGTTGGTCGGTTGTGAAAGATGGCGATCGCTGGGCGGACTTCGAATTCGCCCTGGGCGGTGAGTACAACGTCTGGAACGCGACGGCAGCGGCGGCGCTGGCGTCAAATTACGGCATTTCCAAAGAAGAAATTGCAGCCGCGTTCAAGACCTTCAAAAGCGTGAAGCGGCGTCTGGAGGTGCGCGCGCAGGTGAACGGCATCACCATCATCGACGACTTCGCACATCATCCGACCGCGATTGCGGGCACGCTGACAGCGCTGCGCTCGCGATATCCGGGAGCGCGGGTTTGGGCCATCCTTGAGCCGCGCTCGAATACTTTGCGGCGGAATGTATTCCAGAGCGAGTTGGCGAGCAGCCTTGCCCTGGCGGATGAAATCGTGATCGCGAACGTATTCAAGTCGGACGCGATTCCAGAGGCCGAGCGGTTGGATCTGTCCGTCGTGGCCCGGCTCATCCAGAAGCACGGCCGCAGGGCGCGCATGGTTCCTGAAGTGGACGGCATCGTGCAGTTAGTGGCTCCGGAGATGCGCTCGGGCGATGTAGTGGCGATTCTCTCCAACGGTGGTTTCGGCGGCATCTATGAAAAATTGCCTCAGCGCTTGAAGTCTCTGGCCCTGACCAGCGATCATGCTGCGGAGGCATCCGCCGAAGCGTGATCGATTTCCCCATTTCTACAAGACGCCGAGTTTCGGTTTTGTTCCTTGTGCTGTGCGCTATGTCCGCGTTCGCGGCGGATGCGACGGTCCGCTACACCCTGTCCATCGCCCACCCTGAGAAGCATTTCGTGCATGTGAAGATGGAGCTTCCGCCGGGACCGCCGGAACGCGATCTGCAGCTTCCTGTCTGGAACGCCTTGTACCAGGTTCGCGACTTCTCGCAATACGTAATTTGGGTGAAGGCGAGTGATGCGGCCGGGCATGCGCTGAGAGTTCAGGATGTGGACAAGAGCCGATGGCATCTTTCGGGGGCGGCAAACGGGGCTGTAGTCGAGTACGAAATCTTCGCCGATCAAGCTGGACCTTACAACGCGCAATTGAACGAGGAGCACGGGTTCTTCAACTTCGCGGAAATCTTGATGTACGCGGTTGACAGGAGGAGTTCGCCGGCAATCGTGACGTTTGCCGATGTTCCGCCGGCCTGGAA
>DATAMU010000876.1:0-9584 GCA_036266605.1 Candidatus Acidiferrum sp.
GCCGCAACATCGCCAACTGTCCGACGTGCGTCAACGCATCCGCCACCGGCCCCTGCAATAGCTTCTCGAGCGAAACGTGCAGCGGCTCGTCCGAAGCCAAATAATCGTCAAACGCCTTCAGCGTCCCAAAAAATCTCTCCACCTCTTGGTTCCACGGCAACGGCTCCGAATCATTCCACTTCGTCGTCCCCTTCGCCATCAACAGCGCCCAATCAAACAAATCCCCCACATGCGCCACCAGCTTCACCGGCGCCCGCGTCGCATCCCCGATTCGAAACGTCGCAAACGACTCCGGCGCTCCGCGCAGCGCCTTCCCTCCGCGATAAGCCACCGTCGCCACCGCATGCCGCAACAGTTCCCGCCCCATATCCGCCCTCTGATCCATCTGCCCCTCCAAAGGATGCCCGCACCGCCCGGCCGTTTTTACAGCCACAGCCGGCGTTCTCGACTGTTACCTATTGACAATAGTTACCCATCATGTCATTCTTGTTGATGAAGTCGCCATCTCACCTCGAACTACGCACTCCCGCAACATCCCTATTTTCAACGAGCTGCACACTCTCATTTTCGGCCGTTTTTGCAATCCGCTCATTCCACAGAACTTGCGCACTCTTTCAAAAATATAGGGGGTATACCCCTCTTCTTCCCAAATTGGAACAGAGTTCGACAAAACGCGAGGCGTTTCCCGAGCTAGCTTTCTTTTTTCCGGCGAGCCAGCAAGCTAGCCGCAATCGTCGCCGCAAACGCACCACACCAAAGCCAAGGGAGGCTAACGTAAAACTTGCCAAAGGTAGGACTGAGGTAGACAGTCATTCCCAGCCGATCCCGCACCGGAAATGAATGGGTCGCCGTCGGCATGTACGTCGAAAAATGATGGATGCGCCATGCGAGGACGGGCCAAACACACACGATGGCGAGGAAAAACACCAGCGCGAGGATAAAAAACACGTCGCCCGGCGATATCATCTCCGGCGAACCGGATGACCTGGCATCATCGGCTGACATGTGGGGCATTGTAACCACTCTGTAACCGGAGTGTCCATACGGCATCTCCCGAGTCCCCAACCTCGGCGGCGTAGTAAAATCGTATCCTCGAAACCCTGTAGAATTCGTTCGAGTGAATGCGGTGTTAACGGCAAAATCGTCGTCCAAGGACCTTGGAAGCGAAATGGACCTGTTTGAAGAAATCGTGAAGATGCGGCGAGCCGGCCAGCGTGGCGCGCTCGCTACCATTGTGCACACGAACGGGTCGATTCCCAGTTACGAAAGCTCGCGCATGTTGGTCCGCGAGGATGGCTCCCTGCTCGGAACGATTGGCGGCGGTTGCGTCGAAGCCGAAGTCTGGGCCGCAGCCAAGGAAGTGATGGCCAAAGAATCGCCCCGCAAAATGGTGTTCAATCTCAACAACGAAGCCAGCTACGACAACGGACTAATTTGCGGTGGCACCGTCGAAGTTTTCGTTGAACCAATCTTGCCGCAGCCCACGCTCTATCTTTTCGGCGGCGGTCACGTTTCGATGGCAGTCGCGAAAGCAGCGAACGCCTCCGGGTTCGCCATCGGCGTCATCGATGATCGCGAAGCTTTCGCAAATCGCGAGCGTTTCCCGATGGCCGATCATGTCTTCACTTCGTACGAAGACGCCTTTGAAAAGCTTTCGCCGAACGCAGCGTCGTATCTCGTGATCGTCACGCGCGGCCATAAAGAAGACATGCGCGTCCTCGCCTGGGCCGTCCGCACCAACGCGCGTTACATCGGCATGATCGGCAGCAAGCGCAAAGTCATTTCCGTCTACAAAGCGCTGGAAAAAGAAGGCTACCGCGCCGAAGAACTCGAACGCGTCTATGCCCCAATGGGTCTCGAAATCGGCGCGCTATCGCCGGAAGAAATTGCCGTAAGCATCGTCGCGGAACTCATCGCCATTCGTCGCAACGCCGAGCACGCATCGCACAAAAAATTAAAGCTCGAATCGCGCCCCGTCGCCGAAGCAAGTTAGCGCCTTAGTCTTGACGAAACACCGCACATCCAGAGTATCCGGCTCCTGCTGAACACTGAGAACTAGTAGCTGCAAATGAATCCATGCTAGCCGCAACTACAAAACTCGAAAAGGAAGCGCGATGCTCGCGGCCGTAATTCTCTCCGGCGGGGCGTCGCAGCGCATGGGCTCGCCCAAAGCGCTGCTTCCCTATCGCGGCAAGACCTTCCTCGAACATCTGCTCGAAGTTTCAACACATCCGAAAATCGGCGACCGCCGCATCGTCCTCGGCCCGCACGCAGAATCCATCCGCGCTGCAGTCCCGTTGCCCAACGCAGACGTTGTGCTAAATCCCGACTGGGAGAAAGGCCAACTCACCTCCATCCACGCCGCAATCCGCTCGCTCCCGGCCAACGGCAACATCGACGGCATGCTTTTGTTCTTGATCGATCATCCAGCAGTGAGCGCATCGCTCGTTGAAATTCTAATCCAACGTTTCTACGACAAGCCTATCCAAGCGAGTTCAGAGCGTCCGGTTGTAGGGGCAGGGTTTACTCCGCCCGGCGTCAGCACAAGCAGAATCGTCCTGCCAACCTACAACGGAAAACGCGGCCACCCTGTAATTTTCTCTTCATCACTTTTTCCAGAGCTACTCGCCGCTCCACTGGAACAAGGCGCCCGCACCGTCGTATGGGCACACGCGTCCGAAGTCATTGAAGTCTCCACCGTAGAAGAAGGATGCGTCTTAAACGTGAACGACCCCGACGCACTCAATCGGATGCAGGAAACGTGATCAAGCAACACAAAATTGTCGTGAAGACAAAATGTCGGTAACGATGAAATCGAAGATGATTTTTCAACGCTTCGCGATTTCGCGTTCGAGCGATCGGAGTGCATCTGCTGCGAGTTGCGCTCCATGCTTCGTTGCGGGCGGCAGATCGCCGAGAGCCGACGAAATCGAATCGGCCGAGACCGATTTCCACTCGGCAGAAGGAACCGCGAGCAATTGCTCGGTCAAATACGAAGCGCAGGCGATCGCCGTCGTGCAGCCGCGGCAGAGAAAACGCACCTCGACGACGCGATTCCCTTCGCGGCGAATCGCTAGTTTCAAAATGTCGCCGCAGACAGGATTGCTGACTTCCACGGTCGCGTCCGCATTGGGAAGCTCTCCCGCATTTCGCGGATTCTTGAAATGGTCGAGAACGGCTTCGCTAAACATGCTCGATTTCGCTGGCGATAACCTCAAAACGATCTCCCCGCGGAATGTGACCTCGGCGGCTAGTTCTTCACCGATGATTTTCGCCGAATACTTCGACGACGCCTATTTCTTTGGCGGCAGATATTTCTTTTCGATAGACGCAACGACAACGTAATTCGGATCGACCATCTCGGCCATGTGAAGCTTGCCGACTTTCGAGAGCAACTCGTACGCATCGATCTCGCTGAGCCCGTAATCGGAATGAATCCAGCCGACCAGCTCTGTGTAGGCGATGCGGATCGCGTCGTCAACCGGACGATATATTCCGGTCGTCATGATTTCCTTGTCGTTCTCAAATCGCGGCCAGCCCGTCGCCTTGCCCTTAATGAGATCGATCTGCAAGCGCGCCCTCATCGGTACTTCGATCGCGCTCCCAGCGATTTCGCCGTCGCCCATCGCGGCGTGTCCGTCACCGAAATACAGGAGACCGCCAGGAACGTTCACCGGAAAATAAATCGTGTTGCCTGCGGAAGCTTCCGACGCATCCATGTTGCCACCGAACGCTTCCGGCACGATCGAGCTGCGCGCTTCGCCGGCCGCCGGCGCAACACCGATGCAACCGAGAAACGGATGGAGCGGAATCTTCACTTTGTAGCTCGAATCAAGCGCCTGAAACGTCGCCGTGTTGTTGGCGTGATCGATCGGATAGAACCAAATCTTCTCAGGCAGCGGCGGGTGCAGCATCGCCGTGTATTTCGTCCCGTTCAGCGCGCCGAAATAAGCGCCGAGTTCGCCGACGCCCTGATCGCCATCGACTTTCAGGTCGAGCACTTTCACGACGAGCGTGTCGCCCGGCTCCGCACCATCGATGTAAAACGGCCCGGTGAGCGGGTTGTCGCCTTTCACCAGCGCCATCGTGTCGCCGGGCTTCTTGATCGCGTTGCCAAAGCAGTCGAGCGAATTGGCATCGAGGATGTTGGTCGGCTTCAGGTGCGCGACCGGCGGCACAGTCGCGTAGACGTATTTCACGTTGTCGATCGTGGCGTGATACGTGACCGTTTGCGGCGTGTTCAATTGCGCAAGCGAACGTCCTGGAATCATTGCAACGAATAACAACGATGCGACAGCGCACACGGCGCGAAAAGACATGCACTCACCTCGATTCAGAATGCCGCGAGTGCAACACACGTACGAAGCGAAGTCAATTGCCAGCGGCAACTACTCTTCGCGGAGGGCGGCCATCGGATCGAGTCCGGCGGCGCGATGGGCCGGGAGGAACGCTGCTGCTGCGGCAACCACGGTTAGAGCTACGGCGGCGAGCGTGAGCGTCGCCGGATCGTGGGGCTTGAGGCCGTAGAGCATGGACGCGGCAGCGCGTGCTAGAGCAAGCGTGAGAACTGCGCCGACAGCAAGGCCAATAAGGAGCATCGTACCGGCTTCACGCATGATCATGCCGACGACGTCGCCGCGCTGGGCGCCGAGGGCGACGCGGATACCGATTTCGTTGGTGCGGCGTGACACCGTGTACGAAATGACTCCATACAAACCAATTGTCGCGAGAACGACGGCGAGGAAGCCGAAGAAGCCGGAGAGCGTCGCCATCAACCGTTCACGCAGTAGCGAATCGCGAATCTGGGTTTGCAACATACTGAAGTCGATAATCGCTTCCGGTGCGAACTGCATGATCGCTTCCTTTATCGCGGGCACAGCCGACGCCGTGGAGACGCTCGAGTGAATCACGAATTGAGGAAAGTTGTCGGGACTATCGTCCTGCATTTGAGGCACGAAGGTGATCGCCCTGGGATTTTCGCGCAAATCGAAATACTTCGTGTCCTTTACGTAGCCAACGATCTGATAGATTGGCGATGCTTGCCCGACGAATGTGTCCTGGCGAAAACTCATTCCAATCGGGTTTTCGCCATTGTGAAGATACTTGCGGACGAAGGTTTCGTTGACGATGGCGACTTTGGGAGACGTCGCCGTGTCGCGGCTGTCAAAATCGCGGCCAGCAAGAACGGGCGTTTTCATCGCCGCAAAGTATCCCGGGGACACTCTGTCGAAAAACGACATCGCGGTGCGTTTTTCGTCGCCGCCGATCCAAATGTTTTCGTTCCAGCCGTTGCCGCTCACAGGAACGACGCTGACGTCCGCGGCGCCATCTACTCCAGGAATCGTGCGAACGTGCTCTAGCATGTTGCGTTTGAATTCCTGGCGCTGAGCGGGGGGCACGTTGTCGCGGCTGAGATCGAGAGACACGACGATTGTATTCTCTTGCCGAAAGCCGGGGTCGACCGTGAGCAAATTTCGTAGCGTGCGAACGAAGAGCAGCGAGCCGACGAGTAGCACGAGGGAGAATGCCACCTGTGAAACGACCAACGCGCGGCGCAGGCCAAAGCGCTCACGCCCGGCAGTAGTGCTGCGGGAAGCGGTTTTTAATACGGCGGCGGGCGCGACTCGCGTGGCGCGAAGCGCCGGAGTCAGGCCGAAGATGATGCACGTGAAGACGGCCAACGCCGCTGTGAAACCGAACACGCGCCAATCCGCTTGTAAATCCATGAAGAGCGGCGAACCTTGCGTGCTGATGAAGGCGACAAGGAAGCGGCTGAGCAGGCCCGCGAGTGCAGCCCCTGAGGCCGCGCCCATCGCTGCGAGCAATAAACTCTCAACGAACATCTGGCGAAGCAGGGCGGAACGCGACGCGCCCATGGCCAATCGAACGGCGACTTCCCTTTCGCGCGAACTGGCGCGCGCGAGCATCAAGTTTGCGAGATTGGCGCAAGCGATCAGCAAAACGAGGGCTGCAATCGCCAGCAAAATCCACAGCGGATTTTCGTATTCCTGGCGTAGCTGCGAAAAGCCGTTGCTCGCGGGGACTGCATAAAAGCTGTACGCCACGTACTTCTTAACATCGTCCGGTTTGTATGCTTCCGGAACGGTCGCTTCCAAAATCGCCGGCGACACAGTGTTGAGTTGAGCGGTCGCGCGTTCGACCGTCCAACCCGGCTTGAGCCTGCCCATCGCCGCCAGCCAATAACCGTGGCGCATATTGAGCATGCCGTCTTCTTTGTTGATGATCGGTTCGGAACAAATGGGAATTGCAACGTCGAACCTTCGCCCGATCTCGACACCGAAGAATCCTGGCGGGGTGACGCCGACAATCGGGAACGGATTGGCGTCGAGCGTGATCTTACGGCCGATGATTCCGGGATCGCCGTTGTACTCGTGTTGCCAGAATGCGTAGCTGACGACCGCGGCTGGCGCGCCGCATCCGCGACGATCGTCTTCGACGGAGAGCAAGCGGCCAATCAGCGGTTGAGTCTCGAGAACTTTGAAAAAGTCGCCGCTGACGTACATGCCGTGGGCGTAGCGGGCTTCTCCGCTCGGAGCAAGGTTAAAGTCGTTTTCCGCCCACGCGAAGATGCTGGAGAAACCTTCTTGGTGGTCGCGGACCTGTTCCCATTGCGGATTCGTGATCTCGGCGTAGCGGCCATGGTGTCGGCCAGCGGACCAGTTGTGCTTTTCAAGGCGAACGATGGCGAGCTGCTGTGGATCTTTCACCGGGAGGGTGCGGAGACGCACGGCGTCGAGAAGTTGGAAGATGGCGGTGTTGGCGCCGATACCGAGCGCGAGGGAGAGGATGGCGACGGTGGTGAAGCCGGGATTGAGGCGGAGTAGTCGAAGGGAATGGCGGATGTCTTGCCAAAGGGTTTGCATGAGACGCACCTCCACTCGCAGTTCGAGCCTGAGGAATAGACGATGATAATGCCTAGTAGTCTTGCTGAAAGGTTTTTACCCGGATTTATACGGAGTGTAGTCCTCGAATTCCCAATGGCCCAGCCGGCTGAGTTGGCTGGCTATTTCGAGCCAAGTGTCGGCCATGCATTTTTCGCAGCGTCTTGCGAGAAATGCTCTAAGGCGAGCGTAATCGTATTCGAAAACGATGAGTCGGTGGCGCCCAATGACGAAGTCGGAAGGTTTGAAGTTGCGCTTGAGCCATTCCGGAGTACAAACCATGACGTCGAAGGATTCCTCGCCCGGTTCGCCTTCAGGTCCAACCATCAGTTGTAAGAGGAAGCCGAAATCATCGGCGGGATCCGGCGCGAACTTCTCCAGATCGTAAACGTCAGGGCTGTGCAACCGCTTTAGTTGCGCTCTCATTCGCACTCGCAGCGGCTAAAGTCGCGCTCCGCTGCCACGTAACGGCACGACTCAAGTCGTGCCCTCCCGAGGGCTCTAGTCGAATCGCGGCATTGCCGGGATTCGTGCCGACAAATCAATTGGAGGCAATGTCGGCGTGCGGCTTGGCTTCGGGGAACAAGGCGCGCGCGGGAGTTTTGGCGTCGAAGACTAGGTTGAAGAAGCCGACCATCATTTCGTCCCAGCTTTGTTGGCCCCAGATGACGGTTTTTGTGGGGTCGGGATTTTCCGGGTTGTCGGCGGAATTGTCGAAGTGGGCGGTGCATTCGATCTTGGTGCCCTTCGGCAGGTCGAGCGGAGTGGCGAGGTTGTACCAAAGCTGCCAGCGCCAATTGTATTTGGGGACGCTGAGGAGAGTTTCGGTGCGGCCGTCGGGATAAACGACGCGATATTCGAAATCCTTGCCGCGCGTATGCATGTGCGGGTGGAGGCCGGTAAGTTTTACGTCGGTGAGCACGTCGAAGGTGGCGTCCACTTTGTAATTGGGATCGCCCGGAGGAATCTTGAACGTGCCATTGACGGCGGAAAGCGTGAGGACACGTTCTTTTGGCGGTTCTTTGGCGAAGACGAGACCGATCTTGGTCTGATCGGTTGTAGCCATACCCATCGCCATGTAGTGAACCTCGATGACGAGGTCCGAGCCAGCTTTGATGAGTTTGCCCTGCCCGGGCGCGAGAATTTCAGCGGGCTGGCCGGGAGCGTAGCCGATTAGGAAATCGCTGGGCAACGCGCTGGTGTCGGCCTTTTCGTCTTCTTTGGCGGGTGGCGCGGTGAAGAATTCCCCTGCCTTATGGCCCGCGAAGTAGCTCGATCCCGGTTCGCGCACGTAGGCGATGATGTGGTGGACCATCGGGCGATTGGTGGGACGCGCTTCGGCCATTTGCACCCATTTGTCTTCTTTGAATCCGGTAGGAATGATCATGTATTGATATTCGATCGTGCCGCTGGCCGGAATGTTGAACGGCTTCGCGAGTTGGAAAACGACATCGGGCTTCGGGATTCCCCAGCCTTCCGGAAACTCGGCCGGCGGTGGAAGATCTTTCAGATCTCCTTCAATGGCTCCGTTGTTCGCCCATTGCACGAGCGTCGCGATATCTTTTTGCGAGAGCGAGCGATTGTTGGAGAAGTGACCGTATTTCGGATCGGCGAACCACGGCGGCATAATCTTTTGGCTGACGACACGCTTGATGCTCGGGGCCATCGGCTTAACCTGATCGTAGGTGATGAGCGGGAACGGGCCGCCTTCGCCGGGGCGGTGGCACGTCTGGCAATTTTTTTGGAGGATGGGCGCGACGTCTTTGGCGAAGGTGGGAGGAGCCGGCGGGGCGCTGGATTGCGCGTGCAGTGTCGCGGCGGCGAAAACGAGTTGGAGGCCGAACGCTGTACAGTAGGTGCCGAAGCGGCTCATGACATCTCCTTGCGATGCCCGGGCACGGGCCGATTGCTGGAGGAAAGTTAGCATGCGCGGTGAGCGGCGTAAAGAATTTCTGTGAGGATGTTTTGGCTCGGAAGCCCGAATTAAATCGATTGAAAGCTGCGCTAAATGGACGGATGCGTATCGTGTCGCTGGCGCCGAGTGCGACCTCGATTTTGTGTGCGGTCGGCGCGCGGCGGTCGCTGGTTGGTGTGACGAAGTGGTGTTGCGACGTGGCGGACGTTCGCGGGCTGCCGCAGGTTAGCGATTGCTGGCACATGGGCGACGTGCCGGAAATTATGAAGCTGCGGCCGACGATGGTGATTGGGTCGGTGCCGTTCAAGCAGGAGACGGTGGCGAAGATTTTGGCGGAACCGGTGAATTTCTTGGCGATGAACCCGCGGTCGCTGGCGGATGTGGAGAGCGATATTCGATTGCTGGCGGGTATCGTGGGAAGGACCACAGCGTGCGAGAGACTCATTCGCAAGATGCGTGCGGGATTCGCAAATGTCGCGCGCAAGGCCGAAGCTCGAGGGCGCGGCAAACGGAGCACACGCATCTGTTGCGAAGCATGGCCCAATCCGCGCATCAGCTCGCCGCCTTGGGTGGCAGAATTGGTGCGCATCGCCGGGGGCGAGATGGTAGTGCCTGCTGGAACGAAAGTGACGGATGAGCAGGTCGCTGAGGCTGCCCCGGACGTGATCATCCTCGCGTGGGCTGCGACGGGAACGCGCGCGAAGACAGGTGAGACATACAAGCTCGCGTCGTGGAAGGATATCCCGGCGATTCGCGAGCGGCGCGTA
>DATAMU010000877.1:0-2482 GCA_036266605.1 Candidatus Acidiferrum sp.
CCCATCGAAAAAATTCCGGTCAGGTAGTTGATCGCGTCGGCCAGCTCCGCGTCCGGCACCGGCACCGACCTCAACTTATCGATCTCATAGAAAATCTCCGTCAGCGAAGCCGCCACAACATCGTTGCGCACCGCCGCCGACACCGAAAAATACCCGTGCTGTCGCAACGCCTGCACCGCGCTTCGCGGGCTGTACGTATAACCTTTGTCCTCGCGAATATTCATTACCAGCCGCGAATTGAACGCACCGCCATACAAGCTGTTCGTCAGCCCAAGCCGCAACCAATCCGCGTGTTTGCGTGTGATCGCGTGGCAACCACACAAAATCTGTGTCTGCACCGCACCCGGTACATGCACCAGGTACACGCGGCGCCCGCGCGGTTGCGCCTTATCCGCAACATCCGGCAGCTTCGGCTTCTTCCCTGCCCACGCACCAAATGTTTTCTCGACGGACTTCAACATCGCCGCCGTATCGAAATCGCCGACCATCAGAAGCAACGCATTCTCCGGCGTGTAAAAATCTTTGTAAATCTCCAGCAAATCCGCGCGCTGATACGCCGTAACTTGAGCTTCACTCGCCGAAACCGTGCCGTACGGATGATCCCCAAACAAAACTTTCCGCAATCGCTCGCTAGCCAAGAATCCCGGCTGCGTGCGGTCCAGCTTCACTTCTTCCAGCTTCAGCCGCCGCTCGCGTTCAAACTCCGCATCCACAAACGACGCCTCGCGCGCCAATTCGTTCACCAAGCCGAGCAACGGCTCAGCCATCTCCGTCAATCCCGCAAACGCAATCGCGCTCGTATCCGCGCCTGCGCTCGAAGACAAATCTGCGCCCAGGCTTCGCAAATCCTCTTCAATCCGCCGGCTGACGCGCAGCTTCGTCCCCGTGCGCACCACGGTCGCGGTCATCTCCGCGAGCCCTGGCCCCCGATTGATCGCCGCCGCGTTTCCCGATCGAAACGAAAGCTGTCCGTGAAACTTCGGTATCGAATGAGACTCCGCAAGCAACACTTCGAGCCCGTTCGCCAGACGCAAACGCGTCCGCTTCGGCCAAGTAACCGCTCGCTCTTCACCCAGCGCTGGCACCGTCGTGACTGCTCCCTGCGCGCGCGTTTGCGTCGCCATTACGCGGCCTCCTTTTCGCCGGCTGTCTTTCCTTCGGCTTTAACGGGAGTGCGAAACACAATCGCGCGATTCTCTGCCCGCAAATATTTCTTCGCCACCGCTTGCACATCCTCCTTCTTCACCGCCAAAAACCCGTCCAGAATTGAATTCACCAACTCCGGTTTGTTATCGAACAACGTGAAGCACGCGAGCAGATGCATCAGCCCATAGCGAGGCATACCGCCACGCCCACCTTCGAGCGTCGAATAGTAATCCGACCGCCACTTCACCTTGATCTGCTCCAGCTCTTCGTCAGAAATCCCGCTCTCCTGCACTTCGCGCAGCACCGCATCGAACGCCTCGACCGTCTTATCGGACGAAAAATCGTTGCGATGCAAAATCCGCGTCACCATCTGCGTCGGTCCGTTGTATCCAAAAATGTCGTCGATGCCGCCGTCCGCTTCCACCGCGACCTGCTTCTCCAGCACGAGATCGCGATACACGCGCCCCGCGCGCCCTCCGTGCAACGCCTGATCCAGCAGTGCCATCGCGCACCAATCCGCTGTCCGCCGCTCCGGCACCGTATATCCGATCGCAATCGCCGGCAGAGTCCCGAATTTCTCCTCTACATTGCCGCGTCGTTCCGCCTTCTGTTCCGGCTCTTTCGGATCAGCAAACGGTGGCGCCGCGCCCGACGGAATATCTCCAAAATATTTCTCCGCCAGCGCCAAGCCCTCGCCCGCTTTCACGTCGCCCAAAATCAGAAGCACCGCGTTGTTCGGCACGTAGTACGTCTTGAAAAACGCCTGCACGTCGGCCAGATCCGCCGCATCGAGATCGGCAAAATCGCCGTAAAAATTGTGGGCATTCGCCCAGTTGCGAAACGCCACCGGCGGCAGATCGAGCCACGGAAATCCGCCGTACGGCTGGTTCATCACGTTTACTCGCACTTCTTCCTTCACCACGTCGCGCTGGTTTCGCAAATTCTCGTCATCCACTTTCAGCGCGCGCATCCGATCCGCTTCCAGCCACAACACTCGCTCGAGCGCGTTCGACGGCACGGACTCGAAATAATTCGTCACGTCATAATGCGTCGAACCGTTCAGCAATCCGCCGCTCGAGTTGATCAGCTTGATGTGCTGCATCTTCGGCGCGTTCGCCGACCCTTGAAACATCATGTGCTCGAACAAATGCGCGAATCCACTGCGCCCCTGCGGCTCCAGCCGGAAACCAATCTTGTAGTACACGCCGACGGTCACAACCGGCGCCGTCGAATCCGGCGCGATCACGACATCCAGCCCGTTCGGCAGCTTGGCATGCTCGATTGCAATCTGAAGTCGATTCACCCTTTTCCCCCAATCGAAATCACTTTCTTTGAA
>DATAMU010000878.1:0-3857 GCA_036266605.1 Candidatus Acidiferrum sp.
GCGACAACCTCATTCGTTTGTTTTACGAAGCAGCACTCTGCGCGCTGTGGTTTCACCCGTTCATGTGGCTCGCCGGCGCGCGCCTCAGCCTGTATCGCGAACTCTCCTGCGACGAATCTGTGATTCAACGCGCTCACGGCCAGGAACTTGTCTCCGCACTGGCAAAACTCGCAATCCCGAAGCAATCCGGCCTGCTGCAAGCAACCGCCTCCACACACTTGAGCTATCGGCTGGCGCTTCTGTCCGCTTCGCCCCAAGCAACGCGTCGATCGGCCAGTCTGCTACTCACATCGCTGTTCTTCGCCGTCGTCGCCGCGGGCATCTTCCAAACGATCGCCCACACCGCCTGCTGCTTCATTACCAAGCACTAGCTACTCCGCGAAAGTCGCTCACCAGCGAGCACTCGCCCCGTCTATTGGCTTATCCTACGGATAGTGTAGTAGAGTAGACGCACATTGTCATAGATGCAGAGGAAATATGGAAATGCATCGTGGAGGCGAAAGCGTGAGTCAGTTACGAAATCGGTCGATCCTCGCCGTCTTCTTTTTCGTTCTTTCCGCCAGCGCGGCACACGCTCAACTCACAACAACCAAAGATCCGCGCACCGCTGATATCAAATCCGCCGACGGCACGATACTCAGAGCCACTTATTTCTCCGCAGCCACCCCCGGCCCCGGCGCGATCCTCTTCCATCAAAGTAATCGCAACCGCCAATCGTGGGACGCGGTAGCCCACCAACTCGCCGCCGCAGGAATCAACGCGCTCTCTGTCGATGAGCGCGGCTACGGCGAAAGTTCCGGAAAAAAGGAGGACCGCGAGCAATTCCACCAAGCGGATCTGAATGCCGCCTTTGAGTTTCTGGTTTCCCAACCCGGCATCCAGCGCGACCTGATCGGCGCAGCCGGTGCCGGATGGCTCGGCGTTGACAATTCCGTCGAAACCGCGCGCCTCCATCCGACGCAGGTAAAATCCCTCGTCCTCATCTCCGGCGAAACGCTGTTGCCTCAATTGAAATTTCTGCATCAGGCCTCGAATCTTCCGGGTCTGTTCGTCGTGTCCGACGACGACGAATACCCCCCGACCGTTGAAGCCATGGAATGGCTCTACGACGCCTCTTCGAGCCCCGAAAAACAATTCATCCACTACTTCGGCCCGCGTGGTCCGTGGATCTGGTACGAGACCTCCAACGCCAGCAAAGTTCCAGCGACCGGAAGCCACGGCACCGACCTCTTCCAACGCCATCCCGAACTTCCCGGCACCATCGTCGATTGGTTCGTCACCACTCTTATCAAAACACCCGGCCACTCCATCGTAGACGCTGTCGCATCGGCGGCCATTCTGAAGTTGATCGACTCAGGCGACCTCGCCTCCGCCAAACAACAACTCCTCGACGCGCGCCGCAAAGATCCCAAAGCTCAGTTATGGCCAGAAGTGAACGTAGACATCTTCGGCGAAGATCACATGCGACAAGCCGCCGCCCTCGAGAAAGACGGTCATGCGGCCGAAGCCGCTGTCGAAAAAAAACTCGGCGTCGAAACCTTTGAACTGAATCTTCTCGCCTATCCCGACTCCGCCGACGCGCACTCAAATCTCGCCGATGCTTATCTACAAGTCGGTGAGAAAAAGTTAGCGCTCGAATACGCCCGAAAAGCGCTTGCGATGATCGATTCCCACGCGAAGCCCTTATCCTCTTGGTCCGACACCCCACAGCGTCGCGCGGAAGTTCGCAGTTTTGTCGAAGACACTCTCAAGAAGCTCGATCATCCCGCATCTGCATCGACACCACCAACTGCATCCAATACTTCCGGCCTCTCGCCAGGCGCCAACTTTCGCGACTGTATCGAATGCCCCGAAATGCTCGTCATCCCCGCAGGCAAATTCATCATGGGATCGAGCGCCGAAGAAAAATCCTGGGCTGCGGTTCGGGCCGGTAGCCCCGACGGTGTCGCTGACGAAGCTCCGCAGCACGAAGTCTCGGTGCCGTCTTTCGCGCTGGGGAAATATGACGTCACACGAGCGGAGTACTCCGCGTTCGTTCGCGAGACGGGTCATTCCGTCACGGACGGCTGCGGCATCGATGGTTTCGAGTGGAAAAAACAGCCCGACAAAACCTGGCAAAATCCCGGCTACAAACAAACCGATCGCGATCCCGTCGTGTGCGTCAGTTGGCGGGACGCAAAGGCGTACATCGACTGGGTGAATAGCAAAGTGCAGCGCAATTCGTCGTCAACCGCCGGTCTCTACCGACTCCCCAGCGAATCCGAATGGGAATACGCGACGCGCGCCGGCTCAACAACAAAATTCTTTTGGGGCGATGATGACGCTGCCGCCTCGGACTACGCATGGTTCAAATCCAACGCCGACAATCAAACTCATCCCGTCGGACAAAAACGCCCGAATCAATTTGGACTTTACGACATGGTCGGCAACGTCTGGCAATGGACCGAAGATTGTTACGACAATACTTACTCACCTGCACCCACCGACGGCCGCGCCAACGAAACTCCATCAACCGACGCGCACGCGCGCGACCCACAAGGCAACTGCCTTCGCGTCGATCGCGGCGCATGGTTCGCGTTCCCGCCGTGGGCACTTCGCTCCGCCACCCGCGAACGCAACCCCGCCGACTACCGCGACACCGTCATGGGCTTTCGCCTCGCGAAATCTTTGGACTGAAGCCAAAAATCGCCGGCACGGGTGCCGGCGCTACGCACGTTACCGCTGGCTGGCAAACGCCGAGAGCTATTCGGCGGGCCATCCGACAGGCCATTCCTGGACTTGCGTCAACTCAGACCGATACGCAGCATCGTCGGTGATCACATCGCTGAAACATTCAATAACACATCGATGCATTTCCGTCGTCCGAACGGGAGTCCCGTCCGTGTAGAAAATCTCACGCACGTCTTCGTTCCACGGCACCACAGAAAACGTAAGCTTTACAGTGAGCTCCGCGTCGATCAACTTGCCCTCCGGCGTATTGGTCGCCTTCAGATGCTGTTTCACGGATACGCAGAGATCGGACACGATTGGCAGCGGATGAATGAGTTCGTCTTGAAAGTCACAATACTCTAGGACGGCGTCGATGTGAAGAAAGCCGGAACCAAGCTGAACTAGCCTCGCTTTCGAAGCAGTCAGACGCCACCCGCAGAACATCTGGCAGAGGTTGTGCGCCAGATTCTGAAATTCTCCGCCGGACATTCGTTTACCAGCCCACTTGCCGCATTCGCTCTAAGATCAAGCCACTATATCGCTCCATGTGCTCCGGCCGCCGCTTGAGAGGCAGCGGCAAAATCGCCGCCAGTCGCGCCCCGCGCTCCCGATCGATACTCCGCGCCGATTCCCGGTACCAATATCGGCTCGCCGCCTCCGCGCCATAAACTCCCGGCCCCCACTCGACTACATTCAAATACAGTTCCAAAATTCTCTGCTTGCCCAAAACAAATTCCGCAACCGGCACCAGTGTGAACTCCGCGCCCTTCCGCAAAATCGAGCGTCCCGTCCCAAAAAATAAATTCTTCACCAACTGTTGCGTGATCGTCGATCCGCCGCGTATCTTTGCGCCCTCCATATCGCCTTCCGCCGCAATCTGGATCGCATGCCAATCAAACCCATGATGCTGATAGAACTGCCCATCCTCCGCCGAAATCACCGCATGCTGAAACTCCGGCGATATCTGCCGCAGCGACACAAACTCATACCGCTCCTGATACTTCGCCCCATGAATCCAAGCCTGAAATCTCCGCTCTGCATGCACCACCGTCGTCGGCGGATCGATCCACCGCGCCGCCACCAGCGTCAGCGCGCAAAGCACCCAAGCCGCCGCGATGCCAATGAGCACCCATCGCGCAATAAACCAA
>DATAMU010000879.1:0-1840 GCA_036266605.1 Candidatus Acidiferrum sp.
CCCGCCGGTCAGATCTTATTTCGAACAGCGGATCCGAGTTCACCGACGCATTCTAGCCTCAAGTTCGCAAAATTAAATTGACATCCCTATACTTCTAGGCCTACCTTATCCCTAGTCATCTAGGGGAGCTGAAAAACCGTGGCGCGCAACGACCTCCAAGGCAGTCTCGATCTCCTCGTTCTAAAAACTCTTTCTCACGTCGGCGAAGCCCACGGCTACGGCATCGTCCTCCACATCCAGAAAGCCTCCGACGAACTCCTCTCCGTCGAAGAAGGCTCGCTCTATCCCGCTCTGCATCGCATGGAAATGAGCGGCTGGATACGCTCCGAGTGGAAACTCACCGAGACAAATCGCAAGGCAAAGTACTACCGCATGACGCCGGCAGGGCAGAAGGAACTCCAAAAGGCCGAGAAAAATTTCGAACAGCTCGTCAAAGGTATTCGAGCAATGCTCCGTTACGCATGAGGTGTATCCATGTCGCTCTTTCGCCGGACGAAAAACAAACTCTCCCGTTCGAAGCTGCAACAAGAAATCGACGCCGAGATGGCATCGCACATCGAGATGCGCATCGCCGACAACATCGCCGCCGGCATGTCGCCCGAAGCCGCAAGACGCGACGCTCTCATCCGCTTCGGAAATCGCACCACAACGCGCGAGCGCGTTACCGAAGAAGACGCCGGCATGCTCTGGGACTCGCTCTTCCGCGACCTCCATTACGCCGCGCGTCAACTGCGCCGCACTCCCGCCTTCACCATCACCGCGCTCATCACACTCATCCTCGCCATCGGCGCCAACGTGATCGTCTTCAGTATCCTGAATGCGTTTGTCCTGCGGCCGCTCGATGTCCCTCAAACTGCCCCAATTTACAACGTCGTCCACCAGCAGCCCGGCTACGACAACCAGTCCTACCCCGACTACATCGATTTCAAAAACAGAAACAAAACGTTCAGCGACATGGCGGTCTACAGATTCCAACCTGCCGGCCTGACCGCAGGCGACGCCGCCTACCAGTGTTGGTTTTACCGCGTCTCCGGAAATTATTTCGACATGCTCGGCGTCCAGCCCGCACTGGGACGCTTCTTCCACGCGACCGATGAACACGGCCCCCAATCCGCGCCTTACATCGTCCTCAGCAACGATTTCTGGCGCGGCCGCTTCGCGTCCGATCCAGCCATTGTCGGCGCCACTGTCCACATCAATAAGCATCCATTCACCGTAATCGGCGTCGCTCCCGCCACATTCCACGGCACCGACATCTTCCTTTGGCCCGATTTCTGGATGCCCATCGTCAACACGCCCGACGACGACACCACAAACTTTCTCTCCACCCGCTTCATGCACAATGTTTGGATCCTCGGTCAACTTGCTCCCGGTGTAACCACAAAGCAAGCGACCGACAACCTCAACACCATCGCGCAAGAAATGGCGCGCGAAAATCCGGACGCTGACGACGGCCTCAGCGCACGCCTCGTGAAACCCGGCCTGATGGGAGACATGTTCGGCGGTCCGGCGCGCGCCTTCATCGCCGGCATCATGCTGCTCGCGTTTCTCGTGCTTCTCGCCGCATGCGCCAATCTCGCGAGTCTCTTCGCCGCGCGCACTGCCGACCGCAGCCGCGAAGTTGCGATTCGTCTCGCCATCGGCTCCAGCCGCTGGCACGTTCTGCGTCAGCTCTTGTGCGAAGCCGTCCTCCTCTCGACAATCGGCGGCGTTCTCGGCACGATTTTTTCCTTCGCGCTCCTCCGCGGCCTCACCCACTGGCAGCCATTCCCTGAATTCCCGATCCGCATCGCCGTCAGCCCCGACACGAGCGTATATTTCGTCGCTCTAATTCTTTCCG
>DATAMU010000880.1:0-2559 GCA_036266605.1 Candidatus Acidiferrum sp.
TCGCCGGCACTACCATCTCAAACGCCTCTTCACCGGTCGCCCGAACTGCCGGCCCCATCATCTCGACATTCTTCAACATATCCAGCAGCGACTGGTTAAAGCGGAAATTCTTGACCGCAGACGTGACCTTCCCTTTTTCGACCAGGAACAGCCCATCGCGCGTCATTCCAGTCATGATCTTTTCGTAAGGATCGACCTCGCGGATGTACCACAGCCGCGTCACGAGCAGTCCGCGGTCGGTAGACGCAATCATCTTCTCGATCGAATCATTGCCGCCCGCAAAGACCAGATTCATCGGTGCTTCGCCGTATTCGTTCGGCAGAGCAAACCCGTGCCCGGTCGGCTTTTTCTTCGCGGCCTTCGCCGTTGCCCGTGAGTAGACGAGATTCTTGGGCACGCCGCCTTGAACGAGCGTCACGCGTTCGCGCGGCATGCCTTCTCCATCAAATGGCGATCCGAGTTGTAGCGGGTGGTACGCGTCGTCGGTCACGCTGATGTTCTTGCCAAAGATCGGCTTCCCCATCCGATCATTCAGGCAAGATCGCTTGTCCGCCAGCGCCGTCGCCGAAAAATCGTAAAAAAGAAATCCAACGACGTCGAGAACCGCAGACGGCTCGAGGATCACTGTGTACTTCCCCGGCGCGAGTTCCTGCGCGTTGAGCGCGCGATGCGCTTTCTCGCTCGCAATCGCGGCGAGCTTTTGCGGCTCAAAGTCGCGGACGTTGCAGGCATTCGCCTTCGCCCAGCTCGCGGCGGGCGATTCCTGCATGGTGATCGAAAATTCGGCGTGCGTTTCGCGATAGCTGGCGAAAAGGCCGCGTGAATTGCCCATCGCGGCCTGTGACATACCGCTGGCGAAGATTCCCGCCGCGACTTGTTTGTTTTGGATCGCCAGATCGCATGCGCGTTTCACAGCTCGAGCACGATCTTCAGGAGTGAGCGCAGCCGTGGGCGCGGCGAAACGATTCACTTTTCGATATTTCTGCTTGCCCGGCATCGGCAAGAGCCGCGGATCCTTCGGCTGGCTATGAGCAAGCGAGAGTGACGACTCGATCGCGGCACGCAAAGAATCTTCGTCGATGCGATTCGTCGTGGCCCGCGCCGTACGGCCATCGACTACAGTTCGAATCGAAACCGTTAGCCCGCGTTCGGCAACATTCTGGTGAATGGCGTTGTTCGCGAAACGCGTCAACGAATCATCAACCTCATCGACGTGAACTTCGCTTTCGTCCGCTTCCGTCGATCTCGCGAGTCGCAATACGTTGTCGATGATGGTGTGTAGTTCGCGATCGAGAAGCAAACCAGCTTGACCCCTCGTTGCGACCGAGGCTTTGCGTCCGCGCTTGATCACTTCGCGAGAAGGGCTCATGACTTTGCGAACGCCGTCCCAATCCGCACATTTCGAAAGCGCGATGGCGACGCGCCGTGCCCCGTGCCCATCGTCTGCATCGGCTGGCCTTTGCCGCAATTAGGCGTTCCCCACAAAACCCATTCATCGGCGCCGCAGATCGCATCGCACGAGTTCCAAAATTCCGTCGTGATGCCGCTGTAGCTCGGATTTTTGAGCATGCGGCCGCGCTTGCCGCCCTTGATCTCCCAGCCAATCTCCGTCGAAAACTGAAATTGATAGCGGCGATCGTCGATCGACCACGACCGATTCGTTTCCATCAAGATCGCGTCATCGGTATCGGCAATCAGGTCATCAAGTTTCCAATTTCCCGGCAGCAGACTGATGTTTGTCATTCGAATGATCGGCAGCCGGTTCCAGCTTTCGGTCCGCATCGTCCCCGACGAACGCTTCAAACCAATCAAATGCGCGCTCTCGCGATTGGAAAGATAGCCTCGAAATTCGCCGCCCTTGATGATGTCCGTGCACTGCGCCGGCACGCCTTCGTCGTCATACGCAAAACTGCCCAGCCCCGGTCCATGTTCGAGCCGCGCATCGGCAACCACGTTGACGATGTCCGACCCGTAGCGAAGCTTGTTCAGCTTATCCAGCGTGAGAAAGCTCGTCCCGGCAAAATTCGCTTCCTCGCCCAGTACCCGATCGAGCTCGATCGGATGCCCTACCGACTCATGAATCTGCAGCCCAAGCTGGCTCCCACCCAAAATCAACGTGCCCGTCGTCTGCGGACAATGCGCTGCCGCATGCAGCGCGACCGCCTCTTCCGCAATTCGCGGAGCGTTCTTGATCAGCTCCATCTCCTCAACAAGTTCGTAACCCTGCAGTGCGTGCTGCCCACCAAAACTATTCGGATACGACCGCTTCTGAATCTCATCGCCCTTGTAGCAAGTCGCCCCAATCCCACAGCCCGAAATCACTTTGTGCTGGTGGATGCGCGACCCGATGCTCGACGCAAACCAGGAATCGATCTTGCGGAATTGCAGATCAGTCTCCGTCAGCGTGACGCCCTTGACGCGCCGCATCTCCGCGTCCGCCGCCAACAGCAGATCGAGCTGCTTCTCGAGCGGAATCTCAAACGGATCCTTGCGAAACGGGCTCACCCAGCTATCGATGTACGCATCCTCGTCCGCCATCACCACTTCTTTGCGCCTCGC
>DATAMU010000881.1:0-5189 GCA_036266605.1 Candidatus Acidiferrum sp.
CGCGATCTCATCCACTGGACGCGCCTCGGCGTCATCGTCCCAGCCAATCGCGGCAATTGGAACGTCAAATGGACAAAGTCCGGCGCCATCGTCCCCGAAAAAATCGCCGGAAAATTTTGGATGTATTGGCTCGGCACCGCCGCGGATGGCACCGATCAGATGGGGCTTTCATCTTCCACCGACTTGCTCCACTGGACCGAGGAAACGCAATCCCCCGTCCTCCCCCGCCGCCCCGGCCAGTTCGATTCCCGCGTCGTCGAACCCGGCCCCGCACCAATCCTCACACGCGACACCATTGTCCTCATCTACAACGGCGCCGATGACCACCTCGTCTACCGCGCCGCCATCGCCCAATTCGATCGCCGCGACCCGCGCAAACTAATCTCGCGCAGTTCCCAACCACTCTTCGCCCCCGAACTCCCCTGGGAAAAATCCGGCCAAGTCCCCAACGTCGTCTTCGTCGAAGGCATGCTCCCCAATTCCGATGCATCATTCGAAAGAAAACGCGCCGTCACCGATCCCGCCGCAGCCGCGAACGATTTCCTCCTCTACTACGGCGCCGCCGACAAGTACGTAGGCATCGCCCGCGCTACCTTCCCGTACGTCTTGCACTGAAAAAAATCCGAGAGGGCCAAGACACTCGCCTTAGACCCTCTCGTCTTACTGCTGCCCCGGTCGCCTAGATGCTCCGCTTCGCTTCATCCGCCTCTTCGGCCAGTTTCATCAATTTGTGTACGATGGGCGAGTTCTTCCCTGTCTTCGGATCGATGAACAACCCGTCGTTCACGAAGCCCACAACAGCCGCCACCGCGCCGCCGTTTTTCGTAGACGTCGGCCGAATGATCGCGACCGGTGGAAAGCTGTCCTTCAGGAAGTGCGCTGGCTCCGGCATGATCAGGTTGGATTGCAACGTGTCGCCGTTGAGCGACTCTGGATCAGTCTCGCCCTGCGCCTTGGTCAAATCAGTGAAGGTTACCGACGCCCCGGTAGAACCCGGGAATCCGGTATCAACGTCGGTCAGTGGCAGCGCGTTCCCTGCTTTGTCCTGCCACGTTTGGAAGTGCATCGTCTCGCTGGGCCCGATACTCAGCAGCACTCGCAGTACCTCGAGATTTGTGACTTTCTGAGCCAGCGTGGGATAAAGACTGGTTCCACCTTGCTCGATGTAAGCGAAATGAAAACCCGCCGTAAACGCGATCGCCTGCAAATGCGTACTGATCGACGACGGATTATTGTCGGTGATGGTGCTGTTCGCCGTGTCCATATCGGTCCGCGGTATTGCGGTGTGTTGCCCTTTATTCAAGCTCGGAACCGCTTGAACGAATGGAGCGTTCGGATCGACATCCGGATTCGTGACACTGCGATATCTCGACCAGAAGCTGGTGTCGATCGTCAGCTGAGTGAGATTCGTCAGACGGCCCAGATCGCGCGCGCCTTTGGCCTTACTGCTCGGCAAAATCTTGAAAGAAGAAAGGTCCGGCGCTTCGGATCCTTTCGACTCCAGATACGCCTTCAGAAACGCAGCGTGGCTCAGTTCGTCGTCGGTATTGTCGTGAATGTACTGCGCCATGTCGCCGTCGAGGATCTCCAGCGCAGCGGTGTAGAGCGGGTTCCCACCGTTGACTCCCGAAACTTCGTTGTCCTGCGAGCCTCCAAGTTCCGAATATTGAAGCCAGAGATCAGCTTCAACTTGTTCGAGCGCGTTTAGAAACCGCAAGATCGCGACGTCTCCCTTGGTGACTGGCTCGTTGCCGTCGTCATCCTCCCACTTCGCAGCCAACTTGCCGGGCATGAGTCCCGCGCCTACCGCAGCACCCGCCGCCAGCATTCCGTGTTGCAAAAACTTTCGTCGATTTCCGCCACCGCCAAGAACCGTTTGCGTCTTTCTCATTTTCTTTCTCCTCTTTTTTTGACCCTGAGTCTCGAAGAATTTGAATTGCCAGACCAAATGCGCTGCGACACACACCCAGCCACACAGGCGGGCAAGCGCCGTTTTTGGGTTGATAGGTTCCGAAGTTTTTAGAGGATCACCAGACGGTGATAACGGATGTGGTTGTAAACGCGCCGACAACTCCCGGGCTGCGCTCTGAGAGTTGCTACATGAGCATTTCCGCGCTCATCCTCTGCGGATCAACGCGGGACTTGAAGGGCCCCTCGCCCGCGTCCGAGGACCCTCGATCTATAGAAGTCGCCAGACGGCTGCCGACCGGACCAACCGCCACACAATTGTCGGCGTACTTGCAACAAACGCAACCAGCATCAGCCGATCACGTATTCGTCGTTGTTGACACTAACTGATATTTTCCGCGCCCCGTGTCACGCGAAAGTCAATTTCGTGTTTCCCACCAGCAGCATTTCTGTCCCGGCACCGTGAATGTTTATTCAAATCGCTTCTTCGCCACCGACGACTACCTCAATCAGCCGCACCGCCCTCCTCCGCTTCATCAACAACGCATCGCTCAAAACCGTTATGCCATCCACCCACGATTGCGGCAAAATTGCTACTACACTCCATCCAGTCCAGGGACAAAGGAACATTCATGAGTCGCACGAGGCTACTGACCACCTCGATCGTCTTGGCCATGTTAATCGCCACGCTCATCGGCTCATTTCAGACCCGTGGTGTGATGTCCTATCTCCCCTTCTTGCAACTCAAGAAAGGCGACTGGCAAGGCGCCTACGTCGCGCCCGGCATTGTGGACCAGCGCCCATGGAAGACCGCCATTACTCTCGGCGCCTTGGCTCAATCCGCCGAAGAACGCGATCTCGCGCGCGAAGCCGAGCGCCTCGCCGATCACGAAGTCGATCAAACTTTTTCCCAATCTCTCCGCCAGGCCAGCCTCGACAAACCAAAACTCAGTCCCCGAGCCATCGAACTCCAGCAGCGCATCACCGAGCTGGAAAAAATCGTCGCAGCCGACCAAGCCCGTCTCGCCCCCGCAAACGCCGCACCCGGCACAAAGCCCACTCCCCGTAGCGCCGGCGTCCCGCCGGCTCTTCCCGCCGCTTCAACCAACTCAAGCTCCGGCGGCAGCGACGTCGCCAAAGCCCAACTCAGCCTCGACCAAAACGAGCTCGACGATCTAAATCAAGAACTCGCCCACGAAACCGGCGACCAACGCATCAAGCTTCAGCAGGAGCTACAAGCCCGCCAGGCCGCCATCAAGCAGTACGCCGACACCGCCTCCAAATCCACCGCCGAAAACGCCGTCGCCTCCGCCGAACAATACAAAACGCTCGCTCAGCAACTCGTAACCTGGCGCTCGCTCACCAACAGAAAAGAACTCGTCGCGCAAGCCGAGCAGCTGGCCAAAGCCGACGTCGCCGCTCTCACCGACGACCAAACCCGCCTCAAAGCCGAAGCCTCCGCCGACGCAGACAAAGCCGCCCAACGTTCGGCCTCCGATCGCATCGACCACCTCCAGGAAAAAGCCGTAAAACAAAACATCCTCAGCACCCTCGGCGATCGCCTCAGAACCCAACAACAACTCGCCGCACTCTACGAACGATGGGGCGCCCAAGTCGAAATCCAGCGCCGCATCGTCGTCCACCTCATCCTGCGTTCCCTCGCATTCATCGCCGCCATCTGCCTCTTCACAATCCTTGCCGGCTGGGCGCTGCAATTTACGCTCGGCAAAATGGTTCACGACCCGCGCCAAAAACAAACGCTCAGCACAATCCTGCGCCTCGCAACACAAGTCGTCGGCCTCGGCCTCGTCCTCCTCGCCATCTTCGGCGTCCCCCAACAAATGTCCACGATGATCGGCCTGGTCACCGCAGGCCTCACCGTCGTCTTCCAGGATTCCATCATCGCCTTCTGTGGTTGGTTCGTCCTGATGAGCCGCAACGGCGTCCGCGTTGGCGACTGGGTCGAAATCGACGGCGTCGTCGGTGAAGTCATTCAACTCGGCGTCTTCCGCACCGTGGTTCTCGAAACCGGCAACTGGACCGCCCACGGCCATCCCACCGGCCGCAAAGTTTCATTCCTCAACGGCTACGCTATCCGCGGAAAATATTTCAATTTCTCCACCGTCGGCCAATGGATGTGGGACGAAATCAAAGTCACCATCCCCGCCGGCGGCGACGCCCATCCCCTCATCAAACGCATCTACGAAGCCTTCGTCAAAGCCACCGAGCAAGACGCAAAAACCGCCGAATCCGAATGGAAGCGCGTCACCCACGAAGAAGGCGCCCCTCAATTCAGCGCCATGCCCTCCGTCAACCTAAGCCCCGCAGGCTCCGGCGTTGACGTCGTCATCCGCTACATCACCCGCGCCGGCGTCCGCGTCGACACCCGCAACCGCCTCTACTCCATGCTCCTCGACCTCATGCAATCCGACCCGCGACAACCTGGCGACGTCCCAGTCCCAGTTCTCCCTCGCGCGTGATAATTTTTAGTTTATTTCGAAAGGAATGTGCGGCAGTCCGCCCATCGGGAACAGGGCGTCACTCTTCGTGATCCAACGCCTTGCCATCAGGTCCGACTTGCACCTCGGATTTCTTGCCCGCAGTGTTCACTTGCGCCTCGTAGGCCACTAACTTGTCATGTTTGGTGATCGATTCAACTTTGACGATTTTCCCTGAGCCCGCCTTGGCTTGCAGCCCTTCCTTCACCCCAGCCGGAAGAGCATCGGTTGCAACCTGTTCCTCAACTTCGACAACCCGCCCCGTCTCGTCGATCAATACATCTTTGCTATGTCCACTAACGGTCATCTCCGCTTCATAATAGGTCTGCCCATTTTCCTTCTCGCGTGAAAATCCTTTAACGACAGCCCCCTGACTCTGCGCCGCAACCGTCTTCTCCACCGCAGCAGGCAGCTCTGACCGCTTAATCTTTTGTTCTTGAGCCGCCACCGCATTTAGCCCAAACAACGCAACTGAAAAACCAGCCAAAACGATCCCCGATGTCTTCATAAAATTCCTCCTATGAAAAGATCAATCGCAACTTTTTTCGCAAGATCCTTCGAGTCGGCCCGAAAAGCGAGTTCTCTCGCGGAGACGGGCACAGTCTGGCAGCGCCAGGCTAAATCCACGATAAACATGCAACCGACACAGGAGGGTCCGTCAGAAGTCACTGGGAAACATCGGAAACATACAACGAGCTTCCCGTGGCCGGGGATATGGGGAAACACGGGACGGAAACACGGGAAACACGGGACAGACGGAGCGTCTCCTAAACTGACGGGACA
>DATAMU010000882.1:0-1679 GCA_036266605.1 Candidatus Acidiferrum sp.
CATCATCAAAAAAGTTTGGGGCCCCGCGCAAAACGCCGTCTACACCGACACGCAAGGCAACATCGGCTACGTCATGTCCGCGCGCGTCCCGATTCGCAAAAAAGGTCACGGCGAAGTTCCCGTCCCGGGCGACACCGACGATTACGAATGGACCGGCTACATTCCCTTCGAGCAGTTGCCCCAGGCTCTCAATCCGGAAAGCGGACTGATCGCTACAGCAAACGCTCGCGTCGTCGGCCCCGCGTACAAACCGTATCTCACCGATCACTGGGAAGAACCATATCGCACCGCTCGCATTTACGATCTGCTCCGCGACAAGCACGATTTGCGTCCGACCGACATGCTCAAAGTCGAAACCGACACCTACAGTTTCCCGCACGTCTTTCTCGCCGATCAGCTCATCGCAGCCGCAAAAGTTGTGACGCCGCAAGATGACCGCACGAAAAAATTGATCGAAGGCCTCAAAGATTGGAACGGAATCGCCGACGCCGATTCTTCCGAGGTCACATTCCTCGTGCGCTTCCGGCGAACGGCGCTGAATCTTTTGCTGGAACCATATCTCGGCTCAGATACGAATCTCTACCAGTGGCGAGCAACAACTTTTCTTCAAAAAACGCTCACAGAACGTCCGTCGAAATGGCTCCCCGCTCGATACAAAAGTTTCGACGAATTGCTGATCGCCGCCGCCGACAGCACCGTCGCAAAACTCGCGGAAGAATCAAAAAGCGCCCACATCGAAGATTGGCAGTGGAAGAATTTCAACGCGCTCGACATGCTGCATCCCATCGGTCGCGATGGCCTGTTGAAAAAATGGCTCAGCATCACGGGAAAGCCGCAGTCCGGGACGAATTACAGCGTCCGCGCCGCGACTCCGCATCACGGCCCCGCGATGCGCTTCGTCGCAAATCCCGCGGACTGGGATCGATCCATCTTGCTCATCCCCGCCGGACAATCCGGACAACCCGGCAGCAGCCACTACTCCGATCAATTTGATTACTGGTATGAAGGCCGCCCGATCTACGCGCCCTTCACCGATGCCGCCGAATTGAAGGATCGAAAGCACGTACTCACGCTGAAAGCGACACAATGAAATCCGTACTTCCCTTCGAGCGGCAACCAGATGCCTGAGCTACCTGAAGTCGAAGCCGTCGCCATTTCGTTGCGCCCGCTGGTCGAGAAGCGCAAAATTCGCAACGTCGAAGTCTTCCATCCGATCGCGGTTCTGCCGCAAGCGCCGCCTCACGTTTCGAAGCTTCTAACCGGTCGCCGCATCGATTCCGTCCAACGCAAAGGAAAATATCTCTTCCTCGTCCTCGACAACGGCTCCGCAATCGAAATGCATTTTCGTTTCGACGGACATCTCATCCATCTGTCAAACGCAAAGGAACTCAACGCGCGCGCAAACAATAAGTCAGACACCGGTGTCCACATCGACGTCGCCCTCGAACTCGACAAAGGCGTCCTCGCTTTCGCGGATGGCCGCCATCTCGGCCGCGTCCACGCGTGGCCCTCTCTCGAATCCTGCCCGCCCTACAACGAACTCGGCATCGACGCGATGTCGCCCGAATTCACCGCCAAAGCCTTCTCACAGCTAACACCCAAGTCGCGCCGCCCTCTAAAGGAATTCCTGCTCGACCAATCGCGCATCGCCGGCGTCGGCAACATCTACTCCTGCGAAG
>DATAMU010000883.1:0-5326 GCA_036266605.1 Candidatus Acidiferrum sp.
ACTCGATCGAGGCGTTTTTCGATTTGTATCCGGAGATCTAGAGATACTGCCGGTCGCGCCCGCAGCCACATGCGCAGCCGACTGTTCGATTAACGGTTGCCGAAGTTTTCGGGATCTTGGTTTGGATCACCGAGATTGTCATTGATGAGCACAGTGGATTGGCCGGTCAACTCAAAGCGCTTGCGGCACTTATAGCAAGCGACCAGGTCATCGAGGCGCGTCATATATGACGATGCTTTGGCGAAACGCTTGCGGTCTTCTTCGCCGGCGCCGCGCGGCAATTCCCTCTTCTTGCGAGCTACCTTCCAACGCACGGGGCATTCGAATTCACCGCGGCAGCTCGGGCAAACGAGCTTGATTTTCCGGACTTCTTCGCGTTCGGTGTAAAAAGATCGCTCATCCATAGTTATAAAGCGGGCGCGCTCACCGCTTCATTCATTGTAACAAACTCAAGGCCGAGGTCACGCCAGCGGGGGAGGCACTGCTCGAGGGCGGCGAGTGTGTGCGTGCGGTCGGCGTTTTGGGCGCGGTGACCGCCATCGTGCAGGCAGAGAATGTCACCACCAGACGCATTCGCATCGGGCGTCGCGGCGGCTCCGGCGTGTGCGGATATCGATTGCATGCGGTCAACCAGCCAGTCACCGCTGGGAGCGCGCCAGTCTCCGGGCAGCAGAGTCCAAGTTACAACTTGAAGATTCAGGTCGCGAGCGGCAGAGGCCAGCCACGGATTGCGCCAACCGAACGGCGGGCGGAAAAATTTCGAGGGCACATGGAGCGCGCTGATGATTGCGTCGTGACAGCGATGGAGCTCGTCTCGAGTCTGCGCGGCGGATGTCCAGAAAAGATTGGGGTGCGACTCGGTGTGATTGCCGATGACATGACCGCGTGCAACTGTCTCACGGAGCAACGCAGGATTATCGCGGACGTATTTGCCGACGACGAAGAAAGTCGCGCGGACTTTGTGGCGGTCGAGCAAATCGAGGAGTTTCGGTGTCATCGCCGGGTTCGGACCGTCGTCGAAGGTAACGGCGAGTTTGCGCGCAGAATTTGTATGGGTGATTGCTGGACCGAAAATCTTTGAGTCAGGGTAGCGCCCGGCGTATGCGACGAGACCTGTAGCCGCAGCAAGGGCGGCGGGAACGACGATGTAGGCAGAATTCACTTGGGACATTCTCGCATGGAGAGCGATAAATTCTCGCGGCGTTGAATCCTCTCCAGTTGGCTCAGCCTGCCACTTCGGAGCAATCGCGAGAGTCTCGCTGAGCGCACCACTCCATGCTGGTTGTCAGCGGATTTTTCTGTCAGGATGCTGCGCAAATTCGCCGCTGCCCAAACAGCGCGCTGATCCGGGAGAAATACGATGGCTGGATTCTGTCGAAATTGCGGAAGCCCGTTGGCGGATGGACAGGGATTTTGCTCCGGGTGTGGAACGCGCACAGGCAATGCACCCGCGAATGCTGCTGCGCCCCCGGCGGCCGTACCGCCGGCGGTCGCTCCGCCTGTGTATGCGACGCCTCCGGTGCAGGCCGCGCCGGTTGCGGCGGCGCCGCGTCCATCGGGGATGAGTACGTTGGCGAAGATCTTGATCGCCTTGGTGATTGTCTTTGTTGTATTTGGCGCAGCGGCGGTAGCCGGACTTATGTATGTCGGTCATCGCGTACACCAAAAGGCGACCGAGCTTGGCTTATCGCGTTCTGATGCTGAGGAACGAGTGAGCAACATGGAAATGCGGCGAATCGATGGCTGCGCGTTGCTGCCGAAGTCGGCGGTGGGCGCGGCCGTGCACATGGACATCGTGCGGGCCGAGCACGAAAGTGGCGATGCGCCAGGATGCGCCTACAGTGTGGCGGGAGACCCGGCGGACGTCACCTCGAAGCATCTGACCGCCATGCATAAAGGCGAGATGGATCAGAAACAGCAGGACATGGTGCAGGATTTCGCGAAGGGCGTATTCAAGAGTGGGAACACGGAGGGAAATAGCGCGCATCCGGGTGAAGCTGTCGTGCTGGCATACTCGATCGACAACAATGCGGCACAGCTTCAGATGCGATTGAATCGTGGGGCGCTGGGGCAGTTCGGGCAGGTTGGACTGGTGACGATCCCCGGTTTAGGCGATGAAGCGTTTGACGCTTATGGCGCGATGATCTTTGTGCGCAAGGGCGACAAGCTCGTGCGCATCATTTACACGAGCTGCCCCTGCGCGCAAGCGGATGTGGTGCCGCTGGCTCGAACGATTGTGGCGGGGCTCTAGCCGCCGTGCTTTTTCTCGTGTAGGGGCGCAGAATGCTGCGCCCCATGTCCGCACGATCACCGCGTCTTGAGCATCGTCTCAACCTGGGAGTAGGCGACGTTGCTTCAGATCAGTCAACAACCGCTCGACTTCAGTATCCCGATCCAGACGATTCAGGCGCTCGCCGACATCGTCGGAGTTAAGCTCGAGTTCGGCGCTGGCAACGGACTCGGTTTGATTGACTCGATCCTTCAACCGATCGAATGCTGCGCTTTTTGATCCATCACCAGCCGCGTTGTGCGCCTGCGCCGCTTTGTTCAGCGCGACGCTGCGACGATGACGCGCGATGAGCATGTCGCGCTTTGATTTTGCTTCGTCGAGCTTTTGTTCGAGCTTCATCAGCGCACCCTTCAACGCTTCCACCTGCACTCTTTGATCGTTCACCTGTTCGCGGTAGCTTTGCGCCAGCCGTTGCGACGTTTGATAGCGATCAAGCGCCGCGCGGGCAAGGTCATCTTGCTGCTTATCGACGGAACGTTCGGCTTTGCGCATCCAGTCAGCGCCCACGTCTTCATTCTCTTTCTGCTTCTTCTCCAGCATATGCTGGTCGGCAATCGACACGGCGACTTGCGTCTTTACCTGCATGTACTGATTTTCCATGTCGAGGATCACTTGCTTGATCATCTTCTCGGGATCCTCGGCGCGGTCGATCACGTCGTTGATATTGGCGCGGATCAAAGTGCTTACTCGTTCTAGAAGGCCCATAAAGAAACTCCTTTGCTTGAGACGGACTGTAACTTGTTGCGGTTGTGCGCCGCAAACCGGCGGCGCAGCTTGAAGCTGCAAATGCATCGGAACCGGAAGATCAGAGGACATAGTGCACCACGCTTGCCGCTAAACATTTTTGAATGAAGTACAGCGCGCCATCGGCGTATTGCGACATCAGGAAAATTGCCAAAGCCGCGCCTAGAATCAAGACAACCAACAACACCTTTCGAACCATTTCCCTTCCCCCCAAGCACCCCATCTTCGAGAGAAATCGTGGCCCCACTCCAAAGCACCGAGCAAAAGCGCCGGGGTGAGTCTTGCGACCCACCCCAGCACAGTTGTTATGAGTTACTTGTCGGCAGCGACGGAGGCACCGGCTTCGGAGCCTTGTCGCCAATCGTGCGCACCTTCGAAAGCAGATCGGACATCTGCATTCCCGAGAGCGCTTCGAACAGCGCAGGCACTTGCGCTGCGATCTTGGTGACGTCGCCGGTCAGCTTGTACGCGCCGGCTGCGTCGCCATTGCCCGTCGAGACGATGGTCACCTTGTCGACCTTGCTGAGAGGCTCCGCCAACGCACGCACGACTTCGGGCATGCCGGTGATGAGCTTGTCGAACACGGCGGCCTGGTTGTACTCCTGGAAGGCCTCCGCCTTGATGTTCATCGCCTTGGCTTCGGCTTCGCCTTTCTTGAAGATGATCTCGGCTTCGGCTTCGCCCTGCGCACGGATCGCAGAGGCGCGGCCTTCGGCTTCCTTGATCAGGCGTTGCCGCTCGGCTTCGGCAAGCGTCTCGATGCGTTGACGCTCGATCTCCGCCTGCTTCAGTACGGTGGCGATCAGCTCGCGTTCGCGGCGCGCAATTTCGGCTTCCTGCACCTTCACTTGCGCTTCGCGTTCGATCTGCTGGACGCGCACGGCCTCCTGAATCACGGACTGCTGCTGTACGTTGGCCGCGATTTCATAGGCCTTGTCAGCTAGCGCTTGCGCGCGCTTGGTGGTCTCCAGGTACTCGGCTTTCTTGATGTCCAGGTCTCGCTCCGCTTCCGCCTGCTTGGTGAGCGAAGCGGTTTCGGCGGCGACGCGTTCCTGGTCGGCTTGCGCCTTCGCTACCGCCGCGGCGCGCTGTGACTCAGCACGCTTGATGGCGATGTCGCGATCGGCTTCGGCCGCGGCCACTTCGGCGTCGCGCTTGATCCGCGCGATGTCGGGCCGGCCCATGTTGGTGATGTATTCATTTTTGTCGCGTACTTCCTTCAAGGTGAAGCTGATGACTTCCAGCCCCATCTTGTTCATGTCGTCCGCACACGTGGAGCGCATCCGGTCGGCAACCATTTCGGGTTCCTTCACGATTTGCTCCACGGTGAGCTGGCCGATGATGCCGCGCAGATGGCCTTCCATGACTAGGCGTATGAGACCTTCGCGCTGCTCCGGCCGCTTGGTCAGGAACTGTTCCGACGCGGTGCGAATCGATTCCGGGTCGGACTTCACTTTGATCTGGGCGACTGCCTCGATCGTGACGGCGACGCCCTGCTTGCTGTACAGGCTCTGTTGCGGCGCAACGTCGAACGACATCAGTTCGAGTGAAAGTTCACGGCATTGCTCGATCATCGGATAAATGATCGTGCCGCCGCCTTTCACGATGCGGGTTCCACGAAGGCCATAAATGATCAGCGCCTCGTGCGGACCCGCTTTGCGAAACAGCTTCGCCAGCATTCCAAGGAAAAAAAGCACTGTAAGAACTGCCAGACCAACAACAACAGGGATGGGTATTTGAGCAAACATATAGACCTTCCTTTTCTCGCCTCAGCCGGACTGCGTCTTTGCTTCGGTCACTCGCAGTTCGGGAAAATCGTTGCGACGTATCGCGCTTGTAGCGGCGACTTTATGTCGCCATTGCCGCACCGGCACCACTCAAGAGTGGCGACGTAAAGTCGCCGCTACAGCGCGTCGTGCCTAGCGCTCGTTAGTTCGTGAATTCTTCCCACCGCTTCACGTACGCAATTCCTTTTTCGTAGCGCTCGATTACAACTTCCGCGCCCTTCTCAACGACAGCGCCGTCTTCGCTGCGCGCGCCTGCACATCGGCGCACACCGCCGAGCGAAAAGATCACTTCGCCGGTTCCCTGTTGGCGGATCGGCAGGCTCAACGTGCCGACGCAGCCTTCGATCCGGTAGTCCTCGTCGAGCATCAGCGAATCGCCGGCGTAGGTCAGCTTGAGCATGAAGCGATAAACGATCGTGCCCGCGACCAAACCAGCGACTGCTGCAAGGCTCAAGCTCGCAGCGGCGACGAGATGCGACGTGCGCGTCAAGATGTAGCCGGCACC
>DATAMU010000884.1:0-2366 GCA_036266605.1 Candidatus Acidiferrum sp.
TGGCTGCGTTGGCGATCAAGCTCGGAGCGACGCTGCCGCCGCCGATCGAGACGATGATTTTGAGATTGGGATACTTCGCCTTGAGTTCCTGGAATTGATGGAAGGTGCCGCCGAAGCTGCCGCTGTCAGCTGCGCCGCTGACCGAGTTACCGGCGGAGACTTTGGTGGTGAAGTCGTCGGCGGTGTTAAAGCTGGCGCACTTATTGTTGACGATGTTGGCGAAGGCGAAATTGATGTGAGTGAGATTGTTGATCGAACCGTTGGAAATGAGATTTTTGGGGAAGAAGCCGTCTTCAATGGCGTAGCGCGGATAGTAGCCGATAATTTTCATGCCGGATGGGGGCGGAGTGGTTCCGGTGCCTGTGCCGGTTCCGCTTCCAGTTCCTGTTCCGGTTCCAGTTCCAGGTCCAGTTCCAGTTCCTGTGCCACCGCCGGTGCCTGTGCCCGTTCCAGTTGTTCCAGTTCCGGTGTATTGACTCAGCGATGAGTCAACGACCCAGCCGTTGTAATTCGATTGGAACGCCGCGGTGCCATTCCATGCAACGTTCACGTAAACAATGCCGTTGACGGTCTTTGCGTTGACGATGGTGCCGATCGTTCCTGCTGGAACTGTGTCGCTGCCGTCCTGCGCCAATGCACCACCGGCATTGACGATGACTGTGCCGCTGGTTGGTCCAGCTTTGGCGACGAAAGCTGCGCTCGAAAACACCAAGAGCGCTGCAAAAATACGAACAAATCTCATTTGGTCTCCGTGGGGACGGGGTTAGGTTTAGCTGCAGATAGGCATTGGGTTTCGCGGGGAGGCGTTGATTAAACAGGCGGAGAGGAAAAGGGTCAAGGTGGCCCAGAGGGAAATTTGGTACAGGTAGATGGTACAGGACTAGAACTGGCTATGAGAGAGGGTAAAAAACACAGTAAAAATGCGGGTTTTCGCGAGTCGGGGTTTCGCCGTGCTTTCGTTGCGCCGCCGAAATGGTATAGATTCGAAGGATGCGAACGCTCGTGGTTGCGTGTATTGCGATTGTCGCGGTTGCGGCGATGGTGTGGATCCCGATGCGATCTCATTCACGGAAAGTTTCGGCGGATGGTGTTGCGGCATCGAGTGATGCGGTGATTTCGAAAGCTGCGCCGCTTGCGCCGGCTACTCCGGCTGCGGAGAAGGGACCGTTTCTGGGGTTCGACCGGAATATTTACCCGGGCGACGATGCGCTGCCGATTTTGAGGAAGACCTTTGCGGTTGCGGGATTCTGGTTGGGGCCGCCGCCGGGAGAAAAGATCAACACCTGGAAAGGCAAGCGCGAGTTGATGAAGTCGCTCGGTTTCGGATTTGCGGCGCTGTATCGCGCGCGGGCGATCAATGAGGTGAAGAAGGATACCGCGGCGAGGCAGAAAGCCTTGATCGATGCGAAGGCCGCCGCGGACGGTGCGAAGTCGGAAGGATTTGCCCCGAACACCGTAATTTTTCTGGATATTGAGGATGGCGGGAGGCTTCCGCCGACGTTTCATACTTATTTGCGGGCGTGGGCGGATGAGTTGAGCCGCGCGGGGTACCGGCCGGGGGTTTATTGTTCGGGGATTCCGATCAAGACGGACGAGAATGTTCGAACCGCGGACGATATCAAAGAGCATATGCACGAGCGGGAGTTGGTGTATTGGATTTACAACGATGTTTGTCCTCCGTCGCCGGGATGTGTGACGTCGAAGGTTCCGCGAGTTGCGAGGAGCGGCGTTTCTTATGCGGCGATATTTCAGTATGTGCAGTCGCCGCGACGGAAGGAGTACACGGCGGAGTGCGCAGGGACTTATCCCGCAGACGGGAATTGTTATGCGCCGGAAGATACTTCGCATTCGTGGTTTCTGGATTTGAATTCGGCGAATAGCGCTGATCCGTCTTCGGCTTCGGCGGAGTGAGATTGGATGATGGAACGTTCGCAGGTCGAGAAGATCTCAAAGGCGCTGGCGGACGAGACGCGGCTCAAGATTTTTGAGGCGATTTCGGCGAAGGATCATGTCAATTGCAGCGAGTTGGTGGCGATGCGCGGGGTGACGCCCGCGACGGTGTCGCACCATTTGAGGGTGCTGACTGAGGCGGGGCTGGTGGAGTGCAAGAGGGAAGGGCAGTTTGTGTGTAGCCGGGCGGTGCCGGAGGCGATTGAGGCGTTTGCTCGCACCCTAACCCAGATCGCTCGCGGCGGTGATCGCCGGAAAGTCCGCAAGAAGGCCTGAACAACCCGATTATCGCCCTTTCTTGTTTTGTTCGCCTAGGGCTGCATGCGAGCCGTGCGGCATCGTAAGTCGATCAGTAGACTCAACTTCTTTCCTTATAACGGGTTACGCTTCGATCTCATCTAAGTAAAAGCTAACGA
>DATAMU010000885.1:0-3053 GCA_036266605.1 Candidatus Acidiferrum sp.
CGACGCGTCGAAAAGTATACGGGAGGGGGCGTTTTGCGGATGAGGCTGCTATCGATTGCAGAAACAAATTTGACTCTGAGTGCCTTGAGTAGCACACGGCGACCGCGACTGTGAGGTGGTGACTGGTTGTCGACGCTAAGGAATGGGTTGAGGCCGAGTCTAAACCCGCACACTCCAACTGCTGATGGTGCGGCACCCAACTGCCGGATTGTTCGCGGAGACTATTGCTGGACGATAGGAGTCGCTGCTAGTGGCCGGAGCCGCCGGTGAGTTCGCGGACGATGTTGGAGACGAAATTTTTGGCGTCGCCGAAGAGCATCAGAGTTTTGTCGAGATAGTAGAGCGGGTTGTCGATGCCGGCGAAACCGGCGGCCATACTGCGCTTGATGACCATGACGGTGCGAGCTTTGTCCACGTCGAGAATGGGCATGCCGTAGATGGGGCTGGAGGGATCGGTGCGCGCGGCGGGATTGGTGACGTCGTTGGCGCCGATGATGAGGGCGACATCGGTTTGGGCGAGGTCGCCGTTGATCTGATCCATTTCTAAAAGTTTGTCGTAGGGGATGTCGGCTTCGGCGAGGAGCACGTTCATGTGGCCAGGCATGCGTCCGGCGACGGGGTGGATGCCGAAGGTGACGTCGACGCCGCGCTTGGTGAGCGAATCGTAGAGTTCGCGGACTTTGTGCTGCGCTTGGGCGACGGCCATGCCGTATCCGGGGACGACGACGACTTTGCTGGCGGCGCCGAGAATGCCCGCGGCTTCTTCGGGAGTGGCGCTGCGGACTGGCGGCGCTTCTTTCGCACCTCCTGCGACGGTTTGAATTTGGCCGAAGCCGCCGAAGAGGACGTTGGTGAAGGAGCGGTTCATCGCTTTCGACATGATGACCGAGAGGATGAAACCGGAAGAGCCGTCGAGAGCGCCGGCGATGATGAGGAGCTTGCTGTTGAGAACGAAACCCATCGCGGCTGCGGAAAGGCCTGCGTAGGAATTCAAGAGGGAGATGACGGTGGGCATGTCGGCGCCACCGATGGGGATGACGAGCATCACGCCGAAGATGAGCGGGATGATGATCATGATTGGGAAGAGGCGGATCTGGTCGGGATGAAGTACGAGGATGACGGCGACGACGAGCGCGGTCGCGAAGAGTAGGGCGTTGACGAAGTTTTGGCCCTTGTAGGTGATGGGGCGCTGCGGGAGGACTTCTTGCAGCTTTCCGGCGGCCATCAAGCTGCCGGTGAAGGTCAGGGAGCCGAGAATTACTTCCATCGAGAGGACGGCCATCATGAACGGGCCGATGTCGGGAGCGCGCAGGTAGAACTCAGCGGTGCCGACGACGGTGACACAGAGCGCGCCGAAGGCGTGGCTGAGCGCGGTTCGCTGCGGAACGGCGGTCATCGCGACGTTGCCGAGCGGAATGCCGATGATGGTCCCGACGACGAGGCCGATGGCAATGAGTTTGTAGTCGATGATGCCGGCGTGAAGGAGCGTGCCGCCAATGGCGAGGACCATGCCCGCTTCGCCGGCGAAGAGACCGCGACGCGCGGTGACCGGAGAGCTCAGCCACTTGAGAGAGAGAATGAAGAGAGCGGTGGCGATCAGGTAGGTGAATTCGATCAGCGTTTCGGTGGTGAAGAAGGTGGTCATTTCGCCGCGCCGCCTGCTTTTGGTCCGCTCGACTTGAACATCTTCAACATGCGGTCGGTGATGATGAAGCCGCCGACGATGTTGCTGGTGGCGGCGATGATGGCGATTGTGCCGAGGATCGCGGCGAGATTGGTCTTGTGTTCACCGGCGAGGATGATGGCGCCGACGACGGCGATGGCATCGAGGGCATTGGTGAGCGACATCAGCGGCGTGTGGAGAAGAGGCGAGACGCGGCGGATGATTTCGAATCCGATGAATGCGGCCAGCATGAAGACGTAAAGGCCGGTGAGCAGGTCCAACTTCATTGCGGAGTTTCCTCCTTGGCAGCGAGAGCGGGAAGCTGGAAAAGCTCGCGAAGCCGATCGTTGACGATTTCGCCGTCGTGAGTGACCAGCGTGTCGCGCAGGATGTCGTCTTTGAGATTGAGGTTGAGCTTGCCGTCTTTGACGAGCAACGCAAGGAACGTCGAGAGGTTGCGCGCGTACATCTGGCTGGCGTGATACGGAACAGTGCTGGCGAGATTGAACCAGCCGACGATGGCGATGTCTTTATCGACGGTGATTTTTTCGCCGGGATGCGTGAGTTCGCAGTTGCCGCCGCGTTCGGCGGCAAGGTCGATGATCACGGAACGGGGCGCCATGCCGGCGACCATTTCTTTGGTGACGAGGATTGGCGCTTTCTTGCCGGGGATGACGGCGGTGGTGATGACGACGTCGTTTTCGGCGATGACTTTGCCGAGGAGTTCGCGCTGGCGCTTGTAGAAGCTCTCGTCTTGCGCGGTGGCGTAGCCGCGAGCGTCTTGCGCGTTTTGCGCCTCGAGGGGGAGTTCGACGAAGCGTGCGCCGAGGCTTTGGACTTGTTCTTTCACGACGGGGCGAAGGTCGTAAGCGGAGACGACGGCACCGAGGCGTCGCGCGGTGGCGATGGCTTGGAGTCCGGCAACACCGACGCCGAGGATGAGAACGCGTGCGGGTGTGATCGTGCCGGCCGCGGTCGTGAGCATCGGAAAAAACTTCGGAACGATGTCGGCGGCGATGAGAACGGCTTTGTATCCGGCGACGGTCGCCATTGAGGAGAGCGCATCCATGCTTTGCGCGCGCGTGGTACGCGGGATGAGTTCGACGGAGAAGGAAGTGACGCCGCGTTCGGCGAGATTTTTCAGAACATCGACGGAATTCATCGGACGGAAGAAGCCGATGACGATTTGATCGCGGCGGAATTGAGCGAGATCGTCGGCGCCGGTTTTGTCGTTCGCGCCGGGGCTGAGAACCTGAACGATGATATCGGCGGTGCGAAAAATCTCGGCGCGATCGGAAATTATTTTTGCGCCTTTGGCGGCGTAATCGGCGTCGGGATATCCGGCTTCGACTCCGGCACCCGTTTCGACGATAACTTCGAGACCAATTTT
>DATAMU010000886.1:0-2403 GCA_036266605.1 Candidatus Acidiferrum sp.
ATCGCCGAAGGCGACTACATCCAAAATCTCAATCCCGCCCTCTCCAAAGCAATCCTCGATCAGGAATTTCTCCTCATAAAAAGCCCCGACCAGGCCGCCCAAGCCGTCCGCGAAAACGCCCTCCAAAATGTCGACGTAATAAAAGTCACTGAAGACGAAAACATCTCCGTCCCCGAACTCTCCGCCATCGTGCAGGAAGCACATCGCGAACATCTCAAAGTCGCCGTTCACGCCGCCGACACCGTCAGCATCCAAATCGCAATCGACGCCGGCGCCGACTCCATCGAACACGGCAATCGCGCTACCGACGACCAACTCAAGCAGATGCGTGACAAAGGCATCTTTTTCGACCTGACGCCCACGTTCTACGACGGCCTCTTCCTCAAAATCACCGAGCCCAGCATCGTCCTCTCGCCCGCCCAGCGAACTTCCTACGCCGGCACCGACGCCAGCCGCCAACGCTACGACCAACTCGTACAACGCGTTTTGAAATCAGGAGTGAAATTCGCCGCCGGCTCCGACATGTGCTGGTTCTACCCCGGCAAAACCCGCGGCCAAGCCAGCATCGCCACCTTCATCAATCTCCAGCGCGCCGGAATGCCCACAATCGACATCCTCCGCGCCATCACCATCAACGCCGCCGATCTTCTCGGCTGGTCCGACCGCATCGGCACCCTTGAGCCCGGCAAATTCGCCGACATCATCGCCACCCCCGGCGACCCCATCGCCGACATCACCCAAATCCAACAAATCCCCTTCGTCATGAAATCCGGCCAAGTCATCCGCAGCACCCTCACTTCACACTGACCCGGAAGCACACCGAACGATTTCCGACGATTCCCATTTTGGGATTCCGGCATCAACGAAAATATTTCTCGTATTCGAATCGCGAGTTCGCGACCAGCTAAATCCCTCCACCTCAATCTTTTATCGTTACTTCATTACGTCGTTGCTTCCTTACTTCGTTTCCCTCGTTCGAATGTACTCTTGACATACCTTTAATCTTGTGGTAACATCGAACGTGATCTTACATCGTATATCTCTGACTCAATCTCTTCGAGATAACCCTCCTCGCAACCCATTGCAGTCACTCGACTTGCGCACTCCCATTTTCCGTAGAATTTGCAAGCCATTGGATCAAAAAGACTTGCGCACTCTTTGGAAAAACAGGGGGGTATGGGGTACTTCCTATTTCGAAAACTCCGCCCGGTGGGCGGCACGGGCTTCTTCGGAGAGCGCAAACCACGACTCGGCAGTATCTCGAACTCGTTCTAGCGCCTTCTGCATCTCGGCGTGTTTGGCTTCTAACTCATCCACCGTAGCGTCGGCCGGAACGAAAATCGGCGGCGCAAACAAAATCACCGCCCGGGCAAACAGTTTCGGCAAAAGAAAATGATCCCACGTCTTCTCAAACGTCTTTCCTCGGTCGACCCCGATGTGAAACACCACCACCGGGCATCCGGTCTTCCGCGCCAGCATCACCGGCCCCGGCTTCGCGATATATCTCGGCCCACGCGGTCCATCGATGGTGAACGCGCAATCGCGCCCTTCGCTCAGCCGCTTCGCCATCACGGCCAGCCCGCGCAATCCTCCGCGCGACGAACTTCCCTGCGCTGTACCGAAGCCGAGCCACTCAATGACTTTGCGCGTCCACTGCCCGTCGAACGCGGTCGTGTTCATCACCACAATTCCGCGGTCCCGCGCCCACCACGAAATCGGAATGATCACCCGATGCCAGAACGCAAACACACAACGTTTGCCCGAAGCGTGCGTCCGCTCGGCGTGCTGCCAGCCCAAAACCTCGAACCGCAGCGTCGGCCCCAGCACGCGAATTACGCTGTACACCGCCGATGCGATTATCGGAATCTGTATGCGGCGCGACCATTTCAGTTTCGGCAGCCGCGTGTCGTAGTGAACGTTGACCGCCTGCGCAGCATCCGACTTAGCGGCGGGCGAAGCGTGTGTTTCAGCGGCGGAAGTCGCCGTATCTTGCGGCGTTTGGTCGGCTTCAGGCATGAGGCTCGGCGTATAGTATAGCGAGTGCCGTCCAACGCGGACGGCCGTGCCCGTTTAAACACTGCGTAACCACCGGCCCAAAATAATGTCGTCGGATCGCCGGTGAAATCGCCCAAGCGAAACGCCCGTTAAAATCGGCGATCGAATCGAAGGAACGCAAACTCGTTGCTGTCTGACATCAAACTCGGCAAAGCAAAACGAAAGATCGCGCTGCGAACGCGCGCAATCTTTCTCGCCGCGAGTTTGCTCGGCATCGCCGTATTCGCGACAGCAACGATAAATTCCGTCGCCGCGAACAGTGCGACGACCGACACCGCAAGCGCCGACGTCGCGGCAACGAATAGCGCGGACGCAGCGAAGGCTGACGCCCCCGCACGCGATGCCGTT
>DATAMU010000887.1:0-2555 GCA_036266605.1 Candidatus Acidiferrum sp.
AAGGCCATCCTTGCTCGACGGATGGTGATGATTCTTCAGCCAAACCCCGCCTTCTGGAATCGATCGCGGGTACATGGTAGCGGCGTAAGTCACACGAAGGAGAAAAGGGAAATGGAGACGTGAAGTGGACCGACCGGAAAAGGCAGAGATGGCGACGTAAAGTCGCCGCTACAAGAAAACACCTGACAGCGTAAAATCGTTCCGCAAAAAAGTCGTGGCGTTAAGTCGTGACGACATTTTCGTGGGCGCTGCGGCTCGTGCCGCGAATCGCGCGACGACGAATTCGCGCGGTCAGATGGTGATGACGAGTTTGCCGAAATGGGTGGCGGTGGTGAGGTGGCGGTAGGCGTCGGGGGCTTGGTCGAATTCGAAGACGCGGTCGATGACGGGCTTGATTTTGTGTTGGGTGATGGCGCGGGTCATGTCTTCGAACATTTTGGTGGTGCCGACGTAGATGCCCTGGAGGTTGGCGCCTTTCATCATCATGGCGAGAGGATTGGTTTCGCCTTTGTTGCCGGCTACCACGCCGATTAGGGCGATTTGGCCTTCGGGGGCAACGGCTTTGTATGATTTGGCGAGAGTGCCGGGGCCGCCGACTTCGATGATGTGGTCTACGCCGCGTTTGTTGGTTAGCTCGGCGACCTTCTTTTCCCAATCAGGAATTTCTTTGTAGTTGATGCCTTCGTCGGCGCCGAGATCTTTGGCGCGGGCAAGCTTTTCATGGCTGGAAGATGTGATGATGACGCGGGCGCCTGCGGCTTTTGCGAATTGGAGGGCGAAGATGGAGACGCCGCCAGTGCCGAGGCAAAGAACAGTTTGACCTGGCTTGATCGGATTGCGCGTGGCCATGAGCGCGTGCCATGCGGTGACTGCGGCGCAGGGAAGAGTCGCGCCCTCTTCGAATGAGTAGCCTTCGGGGAGGAGGACTACGCCGTCTTCATCGAGGGCGACTAATTCGGAGAGCATGCCGTTGGTGGAGCCGCCCATGGCTGGGCGAGAATATTGCATGGCGCCGTCGTACCAGGTTTGGAAAAAGGTGCCGGCGACCTTGTCGCCTTGTTTGAAGCGCTTGACGTTGGGGCCCACGGAGACGACTTCACCGGCGCCGTCAGAGAGGGGGATGAGATCGTTTTTCATGGGGCCACCGAAGTAGGCGCCGTTGGCGACGAGGTTGTCGCGGAAGTTGAGGCTGGTGGCGCGGACGCGGATGAGGACTTGGTTGGCGGAGGGTTGAGGTTCGGGGAGGTGGGTTTGTTTTAGGCCGTCGAGGGTGGTGGAGCCTTTTTCGAGGAGGTAGGTTTTCATGGGTGAGGGGGAAGTTTACTACGGGCGGAAGAGGTTGACAGTCGACAGTTGACAGTTGAAAGGGAAAGAAAGAGAAAAGATAACGCAGAGACGCTGGGGACGCAGAGGTTCGCAGAGATATCTCGGAAATTGGGTTGAAAAGAGAAGGGCACGGCATTTCGGCCGTGCCCGATTTTATTTTGTGGCGGCGCTCGCGGTGACGTTTACGGACACGGACGGGAAAGTCTGTGTCCGCTACTTCACCTCGGTTAGAGGGCGGCGCAGACGGATTTTACTTCGGTGTAGTGTTCGAGGGCTTCGTGGCCCATTTCGCGGCCCCAGCCGGATTGCTTGTAGCCGCCAAAGGGAAGGGCGGCGTCGAAGACGTTATAGCAATTGATCCAGACGGTGCCGGCGCGGAGTTTGTTGGCGATCTTGTTGGCTTTCTTGATGTCGCGCGACCAGACGCCCGCGGCGAGGCCGTAGATGGAGTCGTTGGCTTTCTTGACGATTTCGTCGAGATCCGAGAAGGGAGTCGCGACGACAACGGGACCAAAGATTTCTTCCTTTACGACTTTCATATCGTCGGTGGCGTCTACGAGAACAGTCGGCTTGACGAAGTAGCCCTTGTCGCCGTGACGCTCGCCGCCGGTAAGGGCCTTGGCGCCGTCCTTTTTGCCGGAATCCATGTAGCCGACGACGCGATTGAGTTGTTCCTCGGAGACGAGCGGGCCCATATCGCACTCGGGATCGAAGCCTGGGCGGACGCGGATTTTTTGAGCGGACTGCGCCATGCCATCGGCGACCTTGTCGAAGACTTTCTTGTCGACGAAGAGGCGCGAGCCGGCGCAGCAGCACTGGCCGTGATTGAAGAAGATCGCGCTCGCTGCCCCGGGAATAGCGGTTTCGAGATCGGCGTCGTCGAGAATGACGTTTGGCGATTTGCCGCCGAGTTCGAGCGAAACTTTTTTCAGGTTGCCGGCGCTGGCCTGGATGATGAGCTTGCCGACTTCGGTCGAGCCGGTGAAGGCGACCTTGTCCACGTCGGGATGCGCGGCGAGAGCGGCACCGGCGGTTTCGCCGAAACCTGGGACGATGTTTATCACGCCTTCGGGGAAGCCGGCGGCTTCGACGAGTTCGCCGAGACGCAGCGCGGTCAGTGGGGTTTGTTCGGCTGGCTTCAGCACGATCGTGCAGCCCGCGGCGAGTGCTGGGCCCAACTTCCAAGCGGCCATCAGCAGCGGGAAATTCCACGGGATGATTTGGCCGAC
>DATAMU010000888.1:0-4071 GCA_036266605.1 Candidatus Acidiferrum sp.
GGCGGCTAAGAGACCGTGACTTGAACGCCAGAGCGGTCGATTCGCATGGGAAGCAAATGGCCGCCGGCATCCGTCACCGCGGCTTCGACGCGATCCCGTGCGTCCGGCTCGATCAACATCACGACGCATCCACCTCCGCCAGCACCGCAAACCTTGCCGGCCAGCGCGCCCTTCCGCCGAGCACCATCAATGATGCGGTCGATCGTCTTCGTTGAAATCGTGGGCAAGTTGCGCTTCCGGAAGCTCCACTCTTCGCGCATCAAGCGACCCGCTTCAGACCACTCCGACCTCTCAAGCGCTCCCCGAAGCTGCTGCGCGACTTCCGAGATCCGCGCCAAATTCTTGTAGACCTTCGTGTTGCCGTCGATGTGCTTCTGGAAGACGTCCCAGTTATTGATGGCGGACTTGCGGGGCTTGCCTGTGTAACACAGCACGATTCGATGCTCGAGCTCGGCCAGATCGACGCGCAGTTCCGTTCGCCGTTCGCCCCCAGGAGGCAGCTCGATCGCCGCTGCGCCGCCAAACGCCGGCGGATAATGGTCCTGCGTGCCCGTCGGCACCTTAATGACGATCGCTTCCGCGTCGCGGCTGATGTGAATCCAATCGGCTTTGCTCTTCCCTGCCGCTGTGAATCGATCCAGCGCCGCACAAATGGCGACGGCCATCGCGCTCGAACCGCCGATTCCAGCTCCCGCCGGCGCTTCAGAATCCGTCGTTAGCGTAAAGCCACCCTCGGGACGGAAAAACTTCACAATTTCCGCCAACAGTGGAAGCTGATACTTCTTCCCTTTCATCAGGGCGTCGAATGACGCAAAGCTCTCATCGCGCTGCGTGTCCCGCGAAACCAGCTTGATCCGGTTATCCCCTTGAGAATGCTGGTCGATAATGCACGACGCGTAGCGCGTGATCGCCGCATTGACCGTCACCGCTCCCGGATGAAAGAGGTAGAGGGGCCAGATGTCGAGGGTCCCGCCTGCCAGGTCAACGCGGGTCGGAGCTTTGGATTCGATTCGCATGTTTGTCCGCTATCTGTGCGCTAAGTAGTTTTGGTTCCGTCAGTTCCGTGGTGTCGTGAGCCTTACGCAGTTTGCCGGAAGCTCGCCTCGGGCTCAAGAACGCGCAACGGACTGCGCAGCGGGAAAGGCAACATCCTGGACTGAACATATTAAATGGAAGAGGCGGCCGCCACGCGCGGTGGGGCCGCCTCTTGGTTTGCGATTATCCTTACTGCGCGAGTGCTCCGCTTAGAACAGGAACTTCAGCGCTAGCTGAACGACTCGACCCGGCAGAGCCTCGTTGATCTGGCCAAACGTCGGCGAGCTGATGTCGTTGTCCGGGAGCCGGAAATTCGCGTGGTTAAAGACGTCAAAGAACTCCGCTCGGAACTGGAGGCGCATGGATTCACGTATCGGGATGTTCTTGAACAGCGAGAAATCCCACTGTTGAAGCGGCGGCCCGGTCACGATGTTGCGGCCCGCGTTGCCGAACTGTCCGGCCTGAGTAGTCGGATCCAACCGTTGAAACGCACTGGTGTTGAACCACTGCTGCGGCGTGCGCGGCCCAGAGTTCGGATTTCCCACGAGATCCGGTCGATTGCTCGAGAAACCCGAAATTTCCGGCGCTTGCCCCTGCAGGCTGACGTCTTGCGAATCGTAAATCGTGAACGGCGTGCCGCTCATGATTGTGGTGATTCCGTTCGCTTGCCAGTTGCCAAGAATTCGGCCGTACCACGTCTGCGAATTTCGAAGGAACGGCATTTCCCACTGGTAGCTGAGAACGAACCGGTGCCGCGAATCGAACATCGACCGGCCGCGCTCCGCACCGAGATCGAAAGGATTCTGGGCGAGGTCGTTTTCGCCCGCGACGCTTTGCGACGCTGACCCAGTGATGTTGAGCGTCGAAGAGTTGTCGATCGTCTTCGACAACGTATACGAAGCGAGGAACGAAAGATCGTGGCTGAAGCGCTTCTTCAAGCTGACTTCCAGTGCGTTGTACGTCGAATTCGCTTGGCCTGAGATCTCGCCCGCCGACGCGTAATTGCACGGCCCGGTCGGATCGGCCAGCGTGCAGCCCGAATACAGGCGGCGATAGTTGACGTTATCTTCGGTCGAATTCGGCTGACCGCCGGTTTCGCCCGGTATGAACACCGCAGGATTCGCCTCGATGAATCGCGGCAGCTTGGTTCCCTTCGTGCCAACGTAGCCGACTTCCAGCAGCCAGTTCGCGCCGAACGAGCGCTGCAAATTCAGGTTCCAGTCCTGTGCGTATGGCAGCCGCAATCTCGGATCGAGCGTGAGAATCGTCATCGGAGTCGCGAATCCGCCTGCGAAAGGATTCGAGCCGTTGAACGGATCGGCGAAGTTCGACGGGAAGCTGACTTGCGGCGTCTGCAAATAAGGTGGCGCGCTGTTGGGAGTCTGGAGCGGTCCGCCTTGACCGTTGTAGTACGGTTCGAAGAAGACGCCGTACGCTGCGGTTACGAGCATTTGGCCTTTGCCGTTGGGATCCCATGCGAGACCAATGCGCGGAGCGAAGGCTCGTCGCTCCGTTGGGATCAAGCCGTTCGGCACGCCCGCGTCACCCGGATAGACAAGGCCTGGCGGCGCAGATGGAATCACGGTGGACTGTACGCCCGGTTCGAACAAATTTTGCCGGTTGCGAATTTCCGTGTAGGGAGACGGCGCGTCGTAACGCAATCCGAGGTTCAATGTCAGCCGCTTCGTAGCCTTGAAGCTGTCTTGCGCATAGAGATTGAAATTGTTGCCGCGCAGTCCGCGCGACGGATCGCCACCGCCCTGCAGGAACAGGACAGGCTGGCCGATGAGGAAGCTTGCGAAGGCGTCGTTGATCGGCGCCGGAGCGAACACGAAGAATCCGTTCGTCGCGATGCCGAAGAGCACGTTGATTTGATCGTGTCCGTAGCCGCCGCCGAATTTGAATTCGTGGCGGCCGTGGATCCAGGTCATCGAGCCTGAAATATTGAAATTGTTCTCGTAGGTATTGCGCGGGCCGGTGATCGGATCGCCGACTGCCGCGTAACCGCTGACCTGCACGAACGGGGGGCCGGCGGCGGCGTCAAGCTGAGGGCTGTATTCGAAACCCAGACTCGACGGCAGCGTGTGATTGATGTGTTCGTCGAAGAGGTATTTGTTGCGCATGAAGGTGAAGCGAACGAGCCCCGTCAAACTCGGAGAAAACGTGTGCGTTTCTTGCGCAACGAAGTTTTGTGCGCGTTGATCTTCGCCCACCGGAAATCCAGGCACGTTGGCGCCTGAAGTCGAAAGCGGATCGAGCGTGTTTCCCTGTGTGAACGAGTAGCGGAAATTCAGCATGTCGCGCGGCGTCAGGTAGTGGTCGATGCGAACGCCGAACTGGTCGTAGTTCTGATCTAGCGTCGAGGTCGCCGTGAAGCCATTCGGACCGAGCGCCGGGTTATTCGGCAACGGAAAGAACGGCAGCAGGTTTGCCGAAATCGGATTGATGAACGGAATCTGATTGTTCAAAAATGGCGTGCCATTGAATTCGTTGATCAACTGATGCTGGGGGTTGTTGCAGACGCCGCCCGTGAAGCCTTCGGTGCAAATGCCCGAAAAATCTCCGGTTCGCTCCGCTGCGGTGGGCACGGTTGCGCTCGATGTCTCGCCCTGCCGGTTGCGGAGTCCTTCGTAATAGAGGAAGAAGAATGTCTTGTCGCGCTCGATCGGCCCGCCGAACACGCCGCCAAACTGATTTCGCTTGAGCGGCTCGGTGTCTTGCGCGAAGAAGCTCTTCGCATCCATCGCGTCATTGCGGAGAAAATCCCAGGCGGCGCCGTGATAGGCATTGCTGCCCGAGCGCGTGATGATGTTCGTCGTCGAGCCGGAGCTGTGGCCGAACTCGGCGTTCGCCGCGTGTGTGATGATGCGGAACTCCGCGATCGAATCAATCGGCGGCTGAATCACGAAGCCGGCGTCCACACTGTTGAAATTGTCGGCACCGTCGATCAGGAAGTTGTTCGACTCGGGGCGCTGGCCGTTGACGGCGTATGCTTGGCCGTTGCGCAAGCTGCCGCCTGCCTGGGCGAGACCCGGC
>DATAMU010000889.1:0-6481 GCA_036266605.1 Candidatus Acidiferrum sp.
CGTCAGCGGCGTCGAAACCATCACCTCGCCCAACGCCACCTTCGGCCAAGGCCTAACCGCCCTCGCCGGCCGCGTCATCGAACTCCAAGCCCGCTTCAGCTTCTAGCTTGCGGCGCAGCAACAAGAAGTCGCGACCAAAAATAAAAATGGAGGCGCAATCTTTGCGCCTCCGTTTTTTCTGCCCGCAAACAACCGGCACCAAATTCCAGGCAAACCGTCGGCACGTTCTCTGCTATAACGTTGTGCGGAGACAATCTAAATGATGGTTACGCCGAACCTCGTAGTTCGCCGCCTTCTTCCATTGTGCGTCGCCGCCTGTCTGACGCTGTTTGTCGCGCGTCCAGGCGCGACTCACGCGCAAAACACCGTCGCCGAAGCCGTCGAGATCGATCCCAACGCGGCCTCTCACGCCTTCCCCCACTACTGGGAAAAAGTTTTCGGCTCTGGTCGCGCTATTCTCTCCTTGCGCGACGACTACCGGCACGATCTCCGCGAAGTCAAACGCATCACGGACTTCGAATATGTCCGCTTCCATGCCATCTTCCACGACGAAGTCGGCTTCTATGACGAAGACGCCGGCGGCAATCCGGTCTACAATTTTTCCTACGTCGATCAGATCTACGACGGCCTGCTCGCCAACAAAGTGAAGCCTTTCATCGAACTCAGCTTTATGCCCAAGAAGCTGACCTCCGATCCCAACGCGCTGCACGCCTTTTGGTATAAGCAAAACGTCGCGCCGCCGAAGGATTGGGACAAGTGGGGCGCGATGATTGAAGCCTTCACCAAACATCTCGTCGATCGCTACGGCATCGAAGAAGTCTCGAAGTGGTATTTCGAAGTCTGGAACGAACCCAACATCGACTTCTGGGTCGGTAATCCGAAAGACGAGACTTATTTCCATCTTTACGACGAAGCTGCAAAAGCCGTAAAGCGCGTCAGCCCGCGCCTCCGTGTTGGCGGTCCGGCCACGGCACAAGCCGCATGGGCCGACAAATTCCTCGCGCACACAAAGGAGACAAACGTCCCCGTCGACTTCGTCTCCACTCACGTCTACGGCAACGACAAAGCCGAAGACGTCTTCGGCACCCATGAAAAAATATCGCGCAACGACATGGTCTGCCGCTCCGTGAAAAAAGTTCACGACCAGATCGTTGCGAGCGCCTACCCGAAAATGCCGCTCATCTGGAGCGAGTTCAACGCCGCCTACGACAACGAATCCGCCGTAACCGACAGCGCCTACATGGGCCCATATCTCGCCAACGCCATCCGCGAGTGCGACGGCCTTACCGAATTCATGAGCTACTGGTCGTTCTCCGACGTTTTCGAAGAACAAGGTGTGGTAAAGACGCCGTTCTACGGCGGCTTCGGCTTGATGGCCGAGCGCGACATCCCGAAGCCCGCGTTCAACGATTTCGCGCTGCTTCACAAACTCGGCGAAACGCGCCTCGATGTTTCTTCCGACTCGGTTCTGGTAACAAAAACGAAATCAGGCGGCCTCGTCGTCGCCGCATGGAATCTATCGTTGCCCGAAGAGCCAGGCTCACCCAAGTCGGTCACGCTCAAATTCAAAGGGATGACAACCGGCTCAGCCAAAGTCACGATCGTCGATCAAGAGCACGGCTCGCCGCTCCCCGAATTCCAAAAGCTAGGCAGCCCGAAATCCCCGACCGTCGAACAAATCGCCCGGTTGCGCAAAGCCGCCGCAATGCCCCCCTCAAAAACCTTGCCGCTAAAAAACGGCTCGCTCTCCCTCACCTTGCAACCGAAAGCACTAGCCCTGATCGAACTCGAAAAATAGCATCGCCACAAAAATGTAGGGGCGCAGCACGCTGCGCCCCAGCTTGCCCGGACGTAAACATTCATCGTCCGGTTTTCGATTCGAGCCTACTTCACCATGAAAATCGGATACCCCGCCGGCACAATCGGCTTCGCCGCCGCAGGCGTATCCGATGGAATCGCATGGAATCCCGCCCGCGCCATCCCATTCCGCGCGATGTCATTCTTCATGAAGTGTTCCCACACAAATCCCGTCCGCGCATTTTCCGCCATGAGCATGGTGATTCCCGTATCGATGCCAATCACGTCCGGGCTGTACCAGTTTGTCAGCGGATTGAACGCATCCACATATCCATACCGCTTCCACGCGCGATCCTGATATTTCGTGTAAATCGTTCGCAACACTTTCAAGCATTCTTCCGGTAAAAACGGTAGCGACCCGCCCGTCGCGCACGGCACCACCGATCCGTCGATGCGCCCCATCGCCGGCGGTCCGCCCCAGATCGCGTATCCGCGCACCGAATCCGACGCCGTGATTCCCCACAAATCGTCGCTGTAATCCGGAAATTCGCGCGCCAGTTCCAGACACCACAACTTATGTACCTTTGTCGCGATCACCGAATTCGTAAAATAATCCGCATACGCGTCGCGCTTCCCGCGAAAATCAAACCACGCCTGCGAAAATTGATGCACAAACAGCGGAGCATGCGAACCGATATATCGAATCCCATTGAACTCGAAATACGTCCGCGTCCACGCATCCCAATTCACTTTCGTCAGTTGGGGATTCGGCGACCCGATCCCCAGCAGATAAATCATCATCAATTCGCTGTACGCATCCCACCGGGCCTTGATGAACCCATGCTCAGGCGTCCATCCCATCGACAAATTCTTGTCACCGTGCAGCATCCACGCAAAATCCAGCCGCCCGTAAAGCGTATCCGCAAGCGTCGAAATTTCGTCGTCGTCAAAATATTCCTTGCACATCAGCACGCCGCAAATAAACAGCGCCGTATCGATCGACGACACTTCCGACTGAAACGCCCGCTCTCCATTTTGAAAATTGAGAAAGTGACAGAAAAATCCGTGAGCCTGCGGCACGCGCGTCGCGACAAACCGCAACGTATTTTTCACGCGCTCGCGTATCTTGCGTTTGTCTTCCCAACCGCGATGATCGGCAATGCAAAGCCCTGTGAGGCCAAAACCCGTCGCCGCAATGCTCGCGACGTTTCGCGAATCCGATCCGTTCGCCGAACTTCGATCCTTCACCAGTCCGGTATACGGACTCGCCTCATCCCAAAAAAATTGAAAGCAAGCCCGCTCGACCTGCTCGAGAAATCGATCTTCCTCTAGCGTGAATCGATATTTTGTCGGATCGCTCGGAAACAGCGACGAAATGTCGCTGACAGGCGTGTTGCTTTGCGAAGGATAAGGTTCGCCCGGATAGGGTGGATGATAAGGCGGCTCCGGCAGCGGCCACGATTTCGCCGCGCGAGCAATTGACGACGACGCTTCCGCGTCCATCGCCGCAAGCTCCGCCAACGTCAGCGCGCCTAGCGGAATTCCCAGCGCAAGACGTGAAGTCTCCCGCAGCCAGTCGCGTCGCGAGCGCTTCCCACCACTCACCTCGTACACCGCAGGCGCAACGCAACGCTCGTCACGCCGATGGAGCGACTCAGCCGGGTTCTCCATGCCATACCGGCCAGTTTACCGGACACTCGAAGACGCCGGAAATATCGAATCCGGCGAACAAAACGAAAAGAGCACTCCGCTCAACAACGCAAATTGAGTAGTTATACGGGCGCAGCATCGCCTTGCACTGAGCATCGAAGGGTGCACCCCATGTCCGCTGGATCCCAACACCTCAACGATTTGTTCTTGTACTCGCTGCTGGAAATACACATCGCAACCGAAGTTCTCGAAACTCTTATTTCTGCGATCGCAACGGAGTCGCGCGCGGCTCTGCGATCGACTCCGACAATCCGCAATACGCCACGATTGCGTTCCGCGCCGTCATCGTCAAGTTTTCCGGCAGCTCATCCAGCCCGAACCACCGCACCTCTTCCGACTTATGCGGCTCGCGATTGTAAGCCTCGCCCTCGACAATCCGCGCCAGATACGACGGCGACACCCAATGCTGATTCTCCGCCGGCAACAAATGATCCGTGATGCACAGCAACCGCTCGATCTCGATCCGCACACCCGCCTCTTCATAAGCCTCGCGAATCGCGCAATCCTTCACCGTCTCCAGAAAATCCACTTTGCCGCCCAGAATGCTCCAGCACCCCGCCTCGGGCGCCGCCTTGCGCAGCGTCAGCAAAACGCGACCCCGCTCATCGAGCAGCAACACTCCCGCGCCAACGCGCGGTTGCAAAACAGAAGGAGCGTGCGAAGCCATATTGTTGGATTTTACCGCAAATGATCACCGATTCTTGCGTAGCAATCGGCTTAGGTTGGAAGGTCAGTGAATACGCGCTCGATACCCAACGCTTGAGATCGTCGATGCTTCCGAGAATTCAGGCGTCCACGCAATCTACCTCGCGAATGACCAGTGATACACAACCCCCGCCTCAACCAACAAATTATTCTGATGATCGTTCGTCCGATTCGCAAACGTCGTCGGAAAATAATCGACCTCTCCGCGCACCGCAAATCTCCGGCTCACCGGAACGTCAAATCCCCCGCCCGCTCGTGCCGCAAATCGATTCGTCCCATCCGCAATCCCCGCCGCTCCACCACCCGCGTGCGCCACGCCAACCAAAATCTGCGCAAACGGCTGCACGCGATGCGCTCCATGAATCCAATTCCTTCGCAGCCGCGGCAACTCAAATCGTGCGCCGCCCATTCCCGACGTCAGCGTCAGCGAACTCCCCACCGTCGGCGCGCCTTTCGCAACACCGCTCCCGAAATCCGCCACCACCGACCACGGCCCGCGCACATTCCACGACGCCGAAACTCCCGCGCCGTTCACTCCGAAACATCCACAATCCCCCGGCGCCGCATTCGTATGCACCCACCGGTACGTCACCGCCGCATCCCCGCTGATACCTTCCTGCGCCATCGCCGGCGATGCCGTCGCTGCGGCCAACAGCAGCGCACCAAAAATCAAAATCGTTCGCATCGTATTTCTCTCCATCTTAAAATCACCACGAAAATTCCCGCCGCCCGCAGCGCAAATCACCCGCCAACCACGCGCCCTCAATTCGGCGGCTCCGTCACCGTCGCATGCACATTGCTGATCACCGTCGTCTCCCACGATCCGCCCGTGGATGCCGTCACATATAAATACGCTGACGGCGGCGGCGTCACATTTCCAGACATCACCACCACTCCGTCCAGCGTCATCGTCAACGTCCCCTGCGTCAGCGTCACCGTGTAGTCGTGCGAAATCGGATTGCTGCTCGATACCAGCTGCGGAATGTTCGTGTTCACCATGAACCACGGCGCCTCAAACAGATTCGTTTCGCCGCGTCCCACCGCCACGTACGGCACGGCCGGATCGCCCGCGTTGTGATACGTGTCAAATCCGAACACGAGCCCCGGAATCCCCTGCGCACCCAATCCAAATCCCGTCGCTCCCGTGCTCGTCGGTGTCGCGCCCAGCGACGGATCGCCAAGCACTACCGTAAATCCATCCGCTGGCGTTGAACTCGGATTGCTCAGCGTCACCGTGAAACTCAGCACGATGTTGTCGGTCGCCACCAGCGTCGGCCACACAATTTCGCCGTGCTGATTTCCCGACGACGCCGTGAGCTGATACTTGCAGCCCGTCTGCACGATCGCGCTTCCCACTGCGTTCCAGTTCGTGTCGCACAGATCCGGCACTTGTCCCAGCGGCCCCACAAACAACGCTGCCGTGCTGCTCGTTGCATTCGCCGATGTGCCGTTGCTCACCACCGCCTTGTAAACTGTCCCGTTGTCCGTCAGCGCCGCGCCACTCACCGTCAACGTCGGATTCGTCGCCCCAGAAATTGCCGTAAACGTGGAAGATCCCGCCGGCGCCGAATACCACTGATACGTTAGCGGCAACAGCGAAGTCGCTGCCACCGTATACGTCGCTGTGTCGCCCACGTTCACGTACGCCGTCTCCGGCTGCTGCGTAATCAAAATTCCCGCGCCCACCGCGAGCGTCACCTTCGATGAAATCGCCTGCCCATACGCGTTCGAAACGATCACGTAATACTCATCCTGATCATCGCCCACAGCCGTCGCCGACCCAGGCAGCGTGTACGTCGCCGACGTCGCGCCCCCAACCGCGCTTCCCACCGATTGCCCCGCCGGAATCCGATACCACTGATACGTCAGCGTTCCCGATCCCGTCGCCACCACCGTGAACGCCGCCGTCGTCGCTCCTACCGTCACATCCAACCCAACCGGCTGCGTAATAATCGTCGGCGGAACATTCGCCGCCGTTACCGTCAGCGTTGCCTGAGAACTGTTCAACGGCGTGCCCGCGCACGAGTCCGTCACCGCCGCATAATATTTCGCACCATTGAAAGTCAGATCGACCGCCGGCGTCGTATACACCGCCGACGTCGCACCTGGAATCGCCACTCCGGTCGATCCGCCCGACGCGATCTGATACCACTGATACGTGAACGGGCTCAGCCCCTGCGCCCCAACCGAAAACGTCCCGACCTGCGTCGGGTGCAGCGCCAATCCAGTCGGATTCGTCGTGATCGTCGATCCAACTTCCACCGCCGCC
>DATAMU010000890.1:0-5865 GCA_036266605.1 Candidatus Acidiferrum sp.
TTGAGCTGAAATTGAAGAGGCGCGGCGATCGCTGCGCCGTTTTTATTTTTGAACCCCTGCGTCGCATCGATAGTGGCTAGGTTTGAGGCGTGGTGTGCACGATGTTTGGGTGGGTTGAGCAGGATTAGGTTGGGCAAGGGCTTGAGAGTAGCATCTTGGGGTGGATTGAGATTTGTCGCAGTGAACGCGCGGTATGTGTATGTCGAGGCGGAAGAATGGGTGATAGCGTAGTCGTGTGACCGCAGCTGATAGACATGCCTGAACTGAAGACAACAGAAAATCGTATGGGATTCGTGCCTGTGGAGGCGCTCGATCCACGAGCAGCGAAAGTTCCTTCAAGAAAAGCTTCGATTGCGGCTGGGCACTCGAATGGCGAGGGCAGGCGCGGGCCGACGCGTATGGAGTTGATACGCGGGCTGGTGAGGCAGGCGCCGTTTGTGGCGAAAAATTTTGAGCTTTATTTTCGGAATGGGTGGCGGCGGCATGTGTTGCACACGAAGGTGGTGGCGCCGTATGCGGTGACGTTTTATGTGACGCATAAGTGCAACCTCGATTGCAGTTATTGCACGCAGAAAGAGCCGGAGGTTTTTAGTTCGGAGTTGCCGACGGCGGGGACGCTGAAGGTGTTGGCCAAGATCCGGCGCGAGACGGATTCGATTGTGATCACGGGCGGCGAGCCGACGCTGCGCGCAGATATCGAGACGATTGTAGAGGCGGCGCGATTCAAGAATAAATTTCGGTCGGTGCTGCTGATTACGAATGGGACGCTGCTGGATCGCAAGCCGAAGATATTAGATGGAGTGACGGGGCTGGTCGTGAGCCTGGATGCGTTGCAGGCCGATCCGACGAACGCGTTGTCGAAGCCGGCGGCGCTGCCGAAGGTGATGGAAAATCTACAGTTCGCTAAGGAGCAGTTTGGGAATCCGCGGAAGATTACGATCAGCACAGTGATTGAAGAGTGGAACATCGCGGAAGTGGAGCGGCTACTGGATTGGTGCGGCGAGCAGGGATTTGTGTTCGCGGCGCAGTCGGCGCAGATGGAGAAGATGCCGAACCTGGCGCTGTTGCGGAATCCGAAGTATCAAGCGCTGGTGGATACGATCATCGCGCGGCGGCGCGAGAACAAGCAGCCGATCAACGGGACGCCGCGGACGATCGAGACGCTGCTGCGGTTCCGGAATTTCGAGTGTTATCCGACGATGTTTCCACGCGTGTATCCCAATGGGGATGTGTTTTATCCTTGCGAGCCGCTGCGGAAGGTGGCTGGGAATTTGTTGCACGATGGATCGTTGAAGAAGATTTTTGCGCGCGGGAAGAAGCGGTATGGAGAGATTCCGCCGTGCGAAGGGATTTGCTACTTGTTCGGGAATGTTTTGTCGCACTACTACGTGAATGATTTTTGGGGGCTGGCGGGGGATTTTATTGCGTAGAGTTCAGCGTAGATTTTTCAGTTAGTCTAGCGGCAACAAATAGCCTGGTGTTCCGCCGAGTCGTCCGCCAAAGGCTTGCGCGTCCAGCGTTGGCATATCCCACGTGAACCACGATTCCGGTTTGATGCGAATCGTGACGTCGTCGAAAGAAGCGAATACCGGCTCGATGCCCGGGTCGGCCATTGCAGCCGCGCTCATATAACGGCTGTGAATGCGACGATTGAGTTCTTTCGATTGATCACCTGAAATCAGTTCTACCCGCCCCGCTGCGGTGGCGCCGCGTTCGGAACCCGGTTTTCGAGAATCAATCATCAGGGAAGCTGTGGGTCTCGCGATGATGTTGCGAGCCTTTTTGCTCTTGGAAGAGGTGGCGATAAACAGGGAATCATTTTCAGCGAGGAACCAAACGGCGGTGAGGTGGACAGAGCCATCGGCGTTATTGGTTCCTAGGGTGGCGATCAGGCGGCGTTGTAATAGTTCGCGAAAAGCGGGATCGAGTTGAGTCGGCATGGCATTCCCTCCATCGCGTGGAAATTCAATGGGGAACTGTCTCACTTCTGTACTTGGGAGAAAAGAAGAAATCGTTAGCTATTTTCGGCGATTTTTTTGTCGAGGTGAGCGAGGGCGGCTTCGAGCGACTTTTTGTGGTTCGGGTTGGTGGCGTTTGCGAGATCGTTGGCGATGCGGACGCGCGACAGTTGGAGATCTTTCACGGTTTGTTCGCGTTGGCGCTGTTCAGCGCTCTTTTCGTTCTTGTCGGATGGTGCTTTGCGGGGTTCGGCAGCAGCCACTTGAGCTTCCACGTCCTTACTTTCCCAACCTCTGGCCATGATTCATTGTCGCACACCGGGTGGTGGTGAGGAGGGTTTAATCGATGGTGAGTTTCGTAGGAATAAACGAAATAACGATGCAGAGGTAGCGACAGAAGGATTTTTAGGATTTTTCGATTAGGGGTGAGCGGCGCGCGTTTTCTGTTGAACGGGGAGGCCGGGGACCATCACAGTCCGGATTGTGTTTTCAGCGACTTTGGCGAAGTGCTCGGCGAATATGCCGCGAAATCCGAATTCGTCGATGGTGTTGGGGCGGCGGAGGCGGACGATCCAGCCGTTGTCGAGTTCTTCGGAGTAGACCGAGGAGACTTCGGCGACGGGGATGATGAGGCGCGTTTGCAGATGGGCATCGAGCGCCCAGATATTTTCGGTACCGACTAGTAGGCGGACTGGAACCGCCACGCCATTGGACATGCGTGTTTTGCCGCCGTTGACGACGACGAGCGCGCCGAATTCGCGAGCTTTATCGTCGACGGTGACATTGGCGATCGCGGGTGGGAGCAACGCGGCGGTCAGGAACATCGCGAGGCCGGCGATCGCGGCGAGCCACGAATTCCAGAATGCGAGCGGCAAAATTACAAGGCCGGCGCCGGCGAATCCTAGCAGGACGCGGAACGCGGTCCAGGAGCGTTCATCGCGGCGCAGATTGAGAATTTTTGGAACGAGCAAAACTCCGGCGAAGAGCGCGCCGATGAACATCTTTTGCATGCGCGCGAGTGCGTTCGCGGTTTGTGAAGCTGCGGGGTTGACCGTGCTGTCCATTCTGATTCTTACTCTTTCGTTTGCTTCTTTAGATTCATAAAACGAACCGCAGATGCTGAAAATGTCGCCGCGACGAGACTTCAGAACTGGCGCTCTACGGCGCGAGACCGGGGACTTCGCGCATGCGGGCGAACGCGCGGCGGACGTGCGGGATGGTGATCGAACCGCCGACGACAAGGGCTACATTCAATGCGTCAACCACTTCGTCGCGGGTCCAGCCTTCTTCGCCAGCGCGGACGAGGTGGTAGGTGATGCAGTCATCGCAGCGTAACACTGCTGAGGCGACTAGGCCCAATAGCTCCTTCGTCTTGGTACCGAGAGGACCCGGCTCGTACGCCTGATGGTCGAGGGCGAAGAAGCGCTTCATGCCCAGGTGGCCGCAGCCGAGGATCTCCTCGTTGAGATCGGCGCGGGTCTTCTGAAAGTCGTCCAAACTGCCGGGTGCAGGCACAAATTCCTCCGCGAGAGTCGCGCGAATGGGTGGAATGGGGAAGGCCATTATCGCGCAAGGCGCGAAGGATGCGAGATGGAAGTTGACAGAGTTGAAAGAGATTGCTTAAGGATTATGGGTAAGTTCTAGTACCCGCCCTGGACGAGAGCCAGTGGCGTGGGTGGAATCCCAGACAAGTTGCCCGTTTACAATGACTTTCTCGATGCCAATGGAAAGCTCGAGCGGTTTGGCGAAGGTGGAGCGGTCGAGTACCGTTTTGGGATTGAAAAGCGTGAGGTCGGCGATAGCTCCTTCGCGGATGACGCCGCGGTCTTTCCAGCCGATGCGTTGCGCAGGGAGTGAGGTCATTTTGCGTACGGCTTCCGGAAGCGTGAGCCAATGCTTTTCGCGGACGTAGACGCCAAGGACGCGGGGGAAGGTTCCGGCGCCACGGGGATGTTCGGAGGCGATGCCGCCGTCGCTGGCGACCATGACCCACGGTTGCTGGTAGAAGGCTTTGATGTCGGGCTCGATCATCGATTTGCCGATGACTTCGGCTTCGGTATTGGCGGCATCGCCTTCGCGGATGATGCGGATGTACATCTCGACGGGAGTGATGTGATTGGTGGCGGCGAGCTCCGCGATGTTGTGATTTGCGTATGAGGGATTTGGCTTGAATTCGGTGATGGTGATGTTTTGCGCGCCGCCATTGTCGCGCAGAGCTTTTTCGACGCTAGCCGGATTCTCGTATTGCTTGTCGGGCATGATGACTTTGATGTTGGAGTGCCAAGCATCGTAGGGGTAGCAGTCGGCCAGGAAGTCGATGCCGCGTTTGCGTGCTGCTTCGATTGCGCGGATGTATTCGGGAGCTTTGTGCCAGACGCTGACGGTGCCGAGTTTGATGTGCGAATGCTCGATGGGGATGTGGGCGCGTTCGCCGATGGCGATTTCCTCGTCGAGCGCGGAGAAACTTTTGTCGCCTTCGTCGCGGATGTGGGTCATGTAGAAGCCGCCGTGAGCGGCGGCGACTTTTGCTTCGGCGACGACTTCGTCCGTGGAGCTGTAGCTGGCGACGTCGTATTCGAGCCCGCTGGAGAGGCCGATAGCGCCTTCGTTCATGGCTTGTTCGGCAAGCTGCGTCATTTTTGTGATTTCGTCTTGTGTCGCCACGCGGCGGAAATCCTTGCCCATGATTTGTTCGCGGATAGTGGCGTGGCCCGCCATCATGGCGATGTTGAGCGACGGGGGATTGGCGCGGCGTGCGGCGAGGTAGGGTGCGATGGGCCAGGGGGAATCCCCGTCGGCGCCGAGGACGATGGCGGTGATGCCTTGGGAGATTTGCGATTCGGCGAGGGGATCGGACTCGAGGCCGTCTGTGGAGTGATTGTGGATGTCGATGAAGCCGGGTGCCAGGACGAGGCCCTTTGCGTCGATGATTTGTTCGCCGGGTTGAGGCTTGAGGTCAGCCGCGATGGCGGTGATGCGGTCGCCGGTGATGCGGACGTTGAGTTTGCGAAGTGGAGCACCCGTGCCGTCCGCGACTTGGGCGTGGAGGATGAGGATGCTCTTCATTGCGGGGTCTTGAGACTGGGCGCGCGAGTTCGAGGAGAAAATTGGCGACACGGAAAGTATGAAGGCGAGAAGTGAAAGTCGATGAGCGCGGATGATGGATCTCCTGCGCGACACGTGAGTCGCGCTTTGTTTGATGGATTTATTTCACGCTTCGGCGTTCGGTGCCAGAGCTTTTTGTACGAGAGCCTTTGCGCCGGGCTTTCCTGCGAGAACGAGATCGAGCCATTCGGCGCCGACTTTTGAGAGACGGATTGCTTCGCTGGTGAGCGATTCGGGGCCGCCGGAATCGGCGTTGCCGAAATAGACGCGGTCGAGAGGCTGCGCGGCTGCGATGCGATTGACGGTGTATTGACCGGGGACGGACATATACATGGGATGGCCGCGGCGATAGATGCGGACTTCGATGGGATCCACGTTGAACTCGGGCATGATTTTTTGGAAATCGGATAGGACGCGGGCGGCAAGAATTTTGCACTCGCCTTCATCGAGAAGAGTGGCGCGCTGGGATTCGCGGAGCGGTGTGTAGAACGATAGGATGTTGTTTTTTTGCTTATATCCGGGCTGATTGCGGACAGTCCAGTCGGCGACGATGAAATCGGTGAAGGTGTTGCCGGGGCACCAGTTGTCGTAGCTGCGGTTGTAGACGGGCTTGTCGAAGATCACGTTAACAACGGGATAGGGAGCGAAGCGAGTTCGGCGCATCGCTGCGAGTTGTGCGTCGGGGAGGCCACGGACGAGGCGTGACGTGATGTGCTTCGGCGTGCACATGATGACGGCTTCGGCGCTGACGGCGATTGGTTTTGCTTCGCGGATGTAGGTGACTTTGACTTCGTCTTTTTCG
>DATAMU010000891.1:0-2050 GCA_036266605.1 Candidatus Acidiferrum sp.
CTCCGCCCGCCGAAACGCGATGCCCCGGCTCATACTCCGCCACAAAAAAGAAAATCCTCTCCGTCACTGACCCCGGACTCATGTAGCATTCGAATACTTTGCGCGGATTGTGCACCACGAATCCCGCTTCTTCTTCCGCCTCTTTCCGGATGCACGCTTCTGGATCAGATTTATCGAGCAATCCGGCACAAGCCTCGATCAACATCCCATCCTCAAGACCATTCACATAAGCAGGGAAGCGAAACTGCCGAATCAACACCACCGTCTTCTGTTCGCGGTTGTATAGGAGCACGACCGCGCCATTCCCCCGATCGTACGTCTCGCGTCGCTGCTCCTGCCAAGTCCCATCGCGTCGCAAAAAATCAAACGTCGTCTTCTTCAAGACGTACCAATCATCCGACAACGTCTTCACTTCCTTAATCCTTACCCGTTCCAAAGCCACTCGCCTCTCCTCCGAAATCCCTTGCGCTAAACTCGCGCAGCCGTACCAACATCCCATCGTCTTTACGACCGCGCTATCATAGTAATGTGCCGCGCCACCCAAGTTAAGGCGCCGCATCCAATCTTTGTACGATGGAACCCCGCGAAAAAGCCGCGCTCCTCCCCGACAGTCCGGGTGTCTACCTCTTCAAAGACGCCGCCGGCACCGTCCTCTACGTCGGCAAAGCCACGTCTCTCCGCAGCCGCGTCCGCTCCTACTTTCTCGAATCCCGTTGGTTCGATGCCAAAACAGGCTCACTCGCCCGCGAAATCGCCGACCTCGACACCATCGTCCTCGACAATCCGCGCGAAGCGCTCGCCCTCGAAAACAATCTCATCAAGCGCTATCAACCAAAATTCAACATCCGCCTCGTTGACGACAAAACCTATCCCTACATCAAGCTCACTACGAACGAAAAATATCCCCGCGTCTACTTCACGCGCAAAGTCAAAAAAGACGGCGCCGCCTACTTCGGCCCATATTTCCCAGCGAATCTCGCGCGCCGTATCCTTACTTTCGTTCACAAGCGCTTCATGATTCCCAGCTGCAACGTCGATCTCACGCGCGATCATCCGCGCCCGTGTTTGCAGTACTACATCAAACGTTGCCACGGCCCCTGCGTCTCCGGCCTCGCTGCCGACGATGCCTACGCCGAATCCGTCCGCGACGTCCGCCTCTTCCTCGACGGAAAGCGCGGCGACCTCATCAAATCGCTCGAAGAGCGCATGTCCGCTGCCGCCGAAAAAGAACTCTTCGAGCAAGCCGCCGCCTATCGCGATCTCCTCCGCACGCTCGAAGACATCGAAGAGCGCCAGCGCATCGCCCAAGCCCAAGGTGACGACACCGACGTCCTCGCGTTCTACGCCGAAGCCCCGCTCGTCGCCGCGAATCTCTTCCACTTGCGCGGCGGCCGCGTCGTCGATCGCCGCGAATTTTTCTGGGAAGACCTCGATGAATTCGACGCCAACGAATTCGTCCCGTCGCTGCTCAAGCAGCTCTACCTCGACGCCGCCTATCTCCCGAAAGCCATCCACGTCCCCATCGAGTTCGAAGATCGCGAACTCCTCGAAGAAACGCTCACCGATCGCGCCGGCCATAAAGTCGAAATCTTCACGCCCCAGCGCGGCACCAAGCGCGCCTTCCTCGACCTCGTTTCAAACAACGCCAAGCACGCCTTCGAACAGCGCTTCCGCGTCCTCAAGCCCACCTCAAAAATGATCGGCGAAGCCGTCCAAAACGCACTCAACCTCTTGGAAGAACCGCGCCGTATCGAGAGCTTCGATATTTCCCACATTCAAGGCAGCGACACCGTCGCCAGCATGGTCGTCTGGGAAAACGGCCGCATGAAGAAGTCCGACTATCGCAAATTCATCATCCGTGGCGACTTCGCCGGACGCGCAATCCCTGAACCTATCATCGACAAGCCCCAGCCCGTCGTCCCCGAACCTGAAACTCAACTCGCATCCGACTCTGATCGTAGGGGCGGGATTCACTCCGCCTTTGATGCAATACCACCGATCGATCTTTCGTCCCCAATCGACCCTTCACTCGTCCCCGAGGCGCCACCTG
>DATAMU010000892.1:0-7231 GCA_036266605.1 Candidatus Acidiferrum sp.
TGCCAATGGCATCGCCAAAATCACGCTTCAGATGCAAGGCTCGCGCCCGTTCGAACAAGATATGAGCTTCGGCTCCCCGCTCATCGCGGTGCTCGACAACAATCTCTACTATCAATACGCCGTCGTCGCTCGCGTCTACGATTGGACCAAAGGCGGCGCGCAAACGATGCCCGTTCTGATCCCGCAGGAACTCACACCAGGCTCGATCACCGTCGAATCCGCCGGCAGCGTCACCGCCGCAAACGGCAAAACCTACGACGGCCTCCGCGTCGCTACCTCCGATCTCGAAGTCATGCTCTATCTCGACAAAAACCACCGCCTTGAACGCCTGGAAGTCCCCTCCGCCAAAGTCTCCGTCATCCGTGACTAACTCCAACAAGTCCGCAATCAAAAAAGCGTCGTCATCCTGAGCCGTCCGAAAGACGGTGAAGGTCCTCAACCGATCCCAACCACCAACTCAGCAGTCTCCCATCGCCCCGCAAAATCTCTCCGAACTTTTCCCTCTCCCCTTCGTATCTCTATCGGAGCCACCACTGCGGCCGCAGTCTCCTCGTCTGCCGCCGCCATCCTTATCTGAAGCATCCGGAGCGCACATGCAATCCTTCTTGCAACAGCTCAAACAAGTCCTCCGCCGTCTCCGCCTCTCTCCCCTCTTCACCACCATCACGCTCATCACGCTCGCCGCCGGCATTGGCGCCAACACTCTTGTTTTCAGCGTCGTCGAAGGCATCCTGCTCAAGCCGCTTCCCTATCCCGACCCCACCCGCCTCGTCGGAGTCTGGCACACCGCCCCCGGCATCCAGATCAAAGACCTCAACATGGCGCCCTCGAACTATTTCATCTATCGCGAGCAAGGCCAAAGCTTCCAAGACGTTGCCATGTACCAAGGGAACTCCTACAGCGTCACCGGCGTCAACGAACCCGAACAAGTAGACGGTCTCGACGTCACCGACACGCTGCTCCCTCTACTCGGCGTTACCCCCGCCGTTGGTCGCCTCCTCTCCGCCGAAGATGCCAAGCCCAAAGCGCCCAAGGTCGTCATGATCGGCTACGGCTACTGGATGAGTAAATTTGGCGGCGATCGATCTGTCGTCGGCCGCACGCTCATCGCCGACAGCGAAAGCCGCATGATCGTCGGCGTTCTTCCTCGCTCCTTCCACTTTCTCGATTATCGGGACCCCTCGATCGTCGCTCCCTATCAGTTCGATCGCAGCACAACAAAACTCGGTAACTTCAGCTACAACGGACTTGCGCGTCTCAAGCCCGGCGTCACACTTGAACAAGCCAACGCCGACGTCGCCCGCATGTTGCCGATCGTGATGAACTCGTTCCCTTCGCCCGAGGGTTTCAGCATCAAGCTCTTCGAAAACGCGCACATCGGACCGCAAGTCCGTCCGCTCAAGCAAGACGTCGTCGGCGACATCGGCAACGTCCTCTGGGTTGTGATGGGTTCGATCGGCCTCGTCATGCTGATCGTTTGCGCAAATGTCGCGAATCTACTTCTCGTCCGCGTTGAAAGCCGCCGTCAGGAACTCGCCCTTCGCGCCGCGCTTGGCGCCGGACGAGGCCGCATCGCCGGCGAACTCTTTCTCGAAAGCGTCATCCTCGGTTTCATCGGAAGCGTCATTGGCCTCGCGCTCGCGTACGTTGGCCTGAAAATTCTCATCTCCGTCGCGCCAGAAAATCTTCCGCGCATTCACGAAATCGGCATCGATGGTCCGGTGCTGCTCTTCACTCTCGCCGTGACGTTGATTGCCAGCGCGCTCTTCGCCTTCATCCCCATCCTCAAATATGCCGGCGTTCGCCTCAGCACAGGCATCCGCGAAGGTGGCCGCGCTCTGAGTTCCAGCCGCGAACAACTTCGCGCCCGCAACGTTCTCGTCGTCGTCCAGGTCGCGCTCGCACTCGTACTCTTGATCTGCTCCGGCCTGATGATCCGCACCTTCCGCGCGATGACCAGAGTCAATCCCGGCTTCACCAACGCCAGCCAGGTCCAAACATTTCACATCGGCCTTCCCGACTCGCAACCCAAGAACGACGAAGCCGCACTTCGCATGGAGCAGGAAATCCAGAATCGCCTCGCCGCGATTCCCGGCACGACGTCCGTCGCAATCGATACCTCAGTCCCGATGTCGGGCAACAATTCTAACGATCCAGTTCTTGTGGAAGGCCGCTCCTACGCGGAAGGCGAGTTCCCCGCTCTCCGCCGATTCAAATTTGTCGCGCCTGGTGCGTTCAGCACTCTCGGAATCCCTTTCATCGCGGGCCGCGACTACACATGGGACGATCTCTACCAATATCACCCAGTCACGATCGTCTCCGAAAACACAGCGCGCGAACTCTTCCAGGATCCGCAGGCCGCCATCGGCAAGCGCATCCGCGTCGCCACCACCGACGACTTCCGCGAAATCATCGGCGTCGTCGGCAACGTTTACGACGACGGCCTGAGCGAAAAAGCGCCCACCTCTGTCTACTGGCCGCTCATCATGAAGAAATTCGAAGGCGAGGACTCCGCAATGCGCCGCTACGTTGCTTTCGTCGTTCGCAATCCGCACGCTGGTTCTGAAACCCTGATGAAAGACGTCCGCGCTGCGGTTTGGGCGGTCAATCCGAACCTGCCCCTTGCCGATGTGCACCCGCTCCAATATTTTTACGATCGCTCACTCGCGCGTACGCAATTCACTCTGATCATGATCGGAATCGCCGGCAGCATGGCCCTCCTCCTCGGCGTCGTCGGCCTCTATGGCGTAATCGCCTATTCCGTCTCGCAGCGCAAACGCGAAATCGGCATCCGCATGGCGCTCGGCGCGCAAACAAAAGTCCTCACCAACATGTTCGTCCGCCACGGCCTCATTCTCACCGGTGTCGGCGTAGCCTGCGGCCTCGTCGCCGCCCTCATCCTGATGCGCTTCATGGCCTCCATCCTCTTCGGCGTTAGCGCCATCGACCCGCTCACCTACATCGCCGTCTCCGTAGGCTTGGCCGCCACCGCCCTTCTCGCGAGCTACGTCCCCTCGCGCCGCGCCGCCACCGTAGACCCCGTCGACGCCCTCCGCGCCGAATAGGGCTTCATGCTATCCTGCAGTCCTACGGGCCGTGCCCAAAAACACGAAGACGTCCCGCGAAGGTTTCCCGCAGCTTAACCTCCCGAAACTTGGTTGAAATCGGAAATAGGGGGTGGTGCTGTGACTTTCGATGAAGCTTTTGAACTGATGGGCCGTGACGAGGCTTTTAAAGCGACCGTTTACGCCATGAATACGCTTTTGTTGAAGAAGGGCGTTTACAGCTCGAAAGAATTCGAACAGCTCTTCTGCGAACACGCCATCAACTTTAAGAGGTCTTTTTCGGCAAGAACGGCCTCAGCGGATGCTTCTTCCGCAACTTCTCTCTCCAACCGCTAGGTTCCTCTTTCAGGTGGGTACACTCGCAGACCTTTGTGTCCCTGCACTCTTCATGGTTCCCGACTGCGCATGGAAAGCATTTTTCTAGGCAAGATACCTCAGGTAATTTCTCGGGATCGTCGCCCATGCTTCGAATTATGCAACATACCTTACTTAACGCATAGATAAACTTAGATCACAAACAAAAACGGCGCGACCCAATTATATGGGTCGCGCCGCCATCAATCTTCTAAAGTAAAAATTCTTACCGTGCGATCGGCCGCTGAAACACCGGCGCACCCGGCCGCCGCAGCGGATACCCGCCATGCGCGTGCGACAACGAATGCGCATGTGCGTGCGGATGCGAGATGTGTCCGTTCGCGTTACCACTTCCCGTCGCCGTCTGGGGCAAGCGAGCGGGATTACCGATAGGGCGGAGATTGGTCGCCGGTACCGCGCTGACATGATCGCTGATAGCTTGCAGCCTCTTCAGGATCGACTGCCATTGCTCCCAATCGAGCTGGCGCAGGAACGGCCGCAGCCCCTGAATGAACGGATCTTCGAGCAGCGCTTCGCCGTCCGATTCCGGAATGAAGAAGCGGTTGAGACCGACGTTCAGCGCTTCCGAAATCTTTTCGAGCGTGCCGAGGCTCGGCGTCATCTGTCCGCTTTCAATGCGCGACAGATACGAACGCGAAACCTTCGACCGCGACTGCAATTGACTCTGCGTCATCGAACGCGACTCGCGTAGTTGGCGAATGCGCTGGCCGATATTCTCGACCGTTTCGCGATTCGCGAACTTTTCGCTCGCCGTCTCGGCGCTGGCTTCCTCCGACGGAGCTGCCGTCGGAATCATGAATTCCAGCCGCTGCGGCAGTGCCCTCACGCAACGCCGGCAATTGCCGGTTCGCGTACGATACTGCACAAGCCCGCACGTCTTGCAGCGAATGACTTCCCGATCCATTTCCAATGAATCACACGTCTCTTTTTCGAGTTGTAGGGACACCAGATGCTCCTCGCTGACTTTGTCCGGCGTGCGGATAGGAGAGGAACGTCGGAACGTACTTCGGGGGGGAAGGCAGTAACTGGCGCGACGGGGAGTATCTGTCACCACCGTGTCTCTGTCAAGAGTATTTTTTAACTTTTTTCAGGCCAACAACCGCGTTTCTCCCGGTTTCCGCCTGTTTTTCGCCTGTTCGCACGAACAGGCGAAACCACTAAACTCCCATTTTCCCAAAACTTGCGAACCCACTTTCGCCTTCATTCGCACTCCCTTCGCAATCGGAAATCTCTGCCTCTTGCCGAAATGAAACTCAAACACTATTCGAGTTCTGCCTCATCGCGTTAGCCTTTCTCCTCGCCCCTCCAGTCACGGTCACGGCTGCCCTACGGCCCTCAACGCTCCTCTGCTAAACTACGCTTTCAATTTACGGAGTAAAAAAATGCCGACGCGCGACGACGCCTGGAAACTTCTCACCGAATACACCCAATCCGAAAGCCTCCGCAAACACATGCTCGCCGTCGAAACCTGTGTCCGCGCCTACGCCAAGAAGAACGGCGCCGATGAAGAAACCTGGGGCGTCGCCGCTCTACTCCACGATTTCGACTACGAAAAATTCCCCAACAATGAGCACGCCCCTGACAAGGAACATCCCGCCGAAGGCGCCAAAATTCTAAAAGAACACGGCTACTCCGACGAAATCATCCGCGCGATTCTTTCCCACGCCGACTATTCCGGCGTTGCGCGCCAATCCGCGCTCGAGCACACGCTCTTCGCCTGCGACGAACTCTCCGGATTTCTCACCGCATGCACCTACGTCCGCCCGTCAAAAAGCATTTTGGATTTGGAAGTCGATTCCGTGAAAAAGCGCATGAAGGACAAAGCATTCGCCCGCGGCGTCTCGCGCGACGACGTCCGCAAAGGCGCCGAAGAACTCGGCATCCCGCTCGAAGATCACATCAAATTCTGCCTCGAAGCCATGCGCGCCAACTGCGACGCCCTCGGCCTCCGCGGAAACCCCGCCTCCGCCCAATCCGCCTAAGCGCTATCCGACGCAGTCTGATTTCTGAATCCGCCTCAATCGCAAATGCGACGACGGCGTTTGGGTGCCGCACCCTGGAATTTTGAGGGTGCGGTTCGTAAGGTGGAACGGCACAGCGTGCCGCCTCGCGCTGTAGACGGATCGGTGGCTCGGCCGTTGCGGACTGACTACCTTTTATCGATAGCCTGTTTGTCGATGCTCTTGTCGATCACGTTCGCGGAACTCTTTACCGCAGCTTGCGCGTGCCGTGCGTGCCACAACATCATTCCCGCAAAAAGTATCGCCGCAGCGAGCCAGGTCACGACACTCGCTGTAAACCAAATCCTCGCTCGCTCCGATCGCAGAGTTTCCCCGATCGCCGCGAATCTGCGCGAACTCGCTGTTACGCTGCTCTGTGCCGCGCTCGCCCTCACCGCCGGCGCATCCGCATAGCGTACCGGCGCAACGAACGAGTATCCGCGACGCGGCACCGTCTGGATAAAATTCGATCCTTCGCTCGTGTCGCCGAGCACCTGCCGCAACTTGTTCACGGTAGTGTTCACGTTCGCGTCGTAATTCAGATTCGCCTCGCGCGGCCACAGTCGGCTTCGCAATTGTTCGCGCGTCACCAGATCGCCCGGCGATTCAATCAGCACCACCATCGCCTGATAAATCTTGCCCGGAATTTTCACGGCATCGCCGGACCTGCGTAGCATCTGCTCTTGCAGGTCCAATTCAAAGTCTCCGAAGAGAACGCATCGCGACGCAACCTTACGGGGCGACGCCTCCGTCGCATCACTCGCGCTAACCACCGCGTTACGAATAGGGTCGGCGCTGCTCGCACCAGCCCACTGCGGTTCCGCACTACGTCTGGAATCAAGTCCCGAGTTCACTGCACACCCCCATGAGCCAGAAGGCGCGATGCATCGCCTTCTTCGATCTGCCAATCGAAATACTCCACTACCGCAACAAGACCACCACCACCGACAGCTTTTCTGCTGGCGTCCACCCAGCTAACCACCAATTTGAATCAGGCGCCGGCTGCCGCGCCCAAAGCGAAGAACACTTGTCCGTCGGACGGCACCGGCACCACTGGTGACTTACCGCCAACCGCAACCACCACTCGACTTCCAACCGCTCGCTGGGAAACCCGGACACACGGCTTGACAAATAGTGAAATGAGATATACTTTGAGTTGTATATACAAGTCAAGCGGAACTTTATAAGACTTTCTGTGACGACCTCCCTTGATCAACTCGACTTGACCGGCACTGGTTATTGCGCCTCTTTTAATTTTCGGCGGACAGCGCGGGCGATGACCCGCATGTATGACGATGCGTTTCGGGGCACGGGGCTCCGATCGACTCAGTTCACGATCTTGATTGCGATTGCGAAGAGTCAGCCCGCTTCCATCAGCGCCTTGGGATCGATCTTAGTTATTGATTCAACGACACTTACGAGGACCTTAGGCAAGCTACAGAAGCAGGGTCTGATCACCGTGTCTAAACGAGCCGAACGTCGCCAGCGCTTCGTTAACCTCACCGAAGCCGGGGTAGAGGCGCTAAGGGAAAGCCTGCCCGGCTGGCGCGCCGCCCACGAGCGATTCGTCAAGACTATCGGCGCCGACTTCTGGCTCGTCTTCCGCAGCGAGCTCGAGCGGTTGGCTCACGTCGCCGTCGATCTCGAGACTCCTCCCACCGACCTAGGTCAGCCCCCTACGGCCCTTCAATCAACCTAGCCAACCTACCGGCTGCCATACGATCGCCTGTAGCAACTGTCTTGGGACATCTTAGGACAGCCGCTGACGCTGATCCTTTCTAAGGCTTCGAC
>DATAMU010000893.1:0-1624 GCA_036266605.1 Candidatus Acidiferrum sp.
GGCCTGTAAGGGTGAAACTGTTTTTATTGTGGGCGGGGCGAATTCGGCCGGGCAAGCGGCGATGCATTTTTCGAAGTTTGCCAAGCAGGTGATCATGCTGGTGCGCGGCGAATCGTTGGCGGCAACGATGTCGCATTATCTGATCGAGCAGATCGAGAAGACGTCGAATATTGAAGTATGGTCGCAGGCGGCGGTAGTTGACGTTCATGGCGATCAACGTCTTGATGCGATTTCAGTCAAGCGCGGATCATCGTCGGAGCCGCACAAGATTCCAGCTACGAGCCTGTTTATCTTCATCGGCGCGCTGCCGCGGACAGCGTGGCTGGACAAGACGATCGAGCGCGACGAACGCGGCTTCGTCCTGACGGGGCCGGATTTGATGCACGATGGCAAGCGCCCCGCGACATGGACGCTCGATCGTGATCCGGGTTTGCTTGAGACGAGCGTGCCGGGAATTTTTGCTGTGGGTGATGTGAGACACGGTTCGGTGAAGCGAGTCGCTTCAGGGGTCGGCGAAGGAGCGGTTGTGGTTCAATTCATTCACCAATATTTGGCGAAAGTGCAGTAAGCCGGGTCAAGCAGGCCGCGGTTGGCCGGCGAAATTTTTCCGTGTGATGCGAGTAAGAGTGAAAAGCGAATGACCGACGTCCCGGATGAGATAAAAGAACTTTACGGTGCGCTGAAGGGGCCGGAACATCCTTCGGACCGAGCCGCTGTGATTGCGGCGATCCGCAAAGTCCCCGTGTTTGCCGATATGTCCGAGCCAGATCTGAACTGGTTCATCGATCGAACGCATGAGTTTCGATTTGAGCCGGGCGAGATGATGATGCGCGAAGGCATGCCGGCGAAGCTGATGTTTGTGCTGCTCGAAGGGGAACTTCGCGGCCGGAAGGAGCACGGAGGCGACGCTCCGGTTATTACGATGGAGGCTCCGACGGTCACGGGGCTTTTGCCATTTTCGCGACTGAAAAATTACGGGCTGACAGTGCGGGCGACGCTCTCAGTTTGGGGACTTGCGTACGCGCACACTTATTTTGGCGAGTTGCTGCGACACTTGCCGGATTTGTCGCAGCGGTTGGTCGGGATGTTGACCGATCGCGTTCGAACGTACACCGAGCTCGATCAGCAAAGCCAGAAACTCGCGGCGTTGGGGAAGCTTTCGGCGGGGCTCGCGCATGAGCTGAATAATCCGTCGGCGGCGGCGCGGCGCTCTGCTGGAATTCTGCGTGAGTGTCTGGCGCGGCTTCGCGAGGCGGTTCGAACATCGTCGATCGGACCCGCCGATTGTGCGATGCTGGCGGAGAAAGAGGAAAAGATTCGCGTTTCTCTCAAGCCGCCGCAGTACAAAGATGAATTTGCACGCATCGATCGCGAAGAGGCGATCCAGACGTGGCTCGAGCAACGCAAGGTCGACAATGCGTGGCAACTTGGGCCGCTTTTGGCGGAGGCGAATCTCAGTGACGCGGACCTCGAAGTCTTCGCGAAGGCGGCCGGTGAGTCGCTCGGGCCGGAACTGACGCGATTTGCGACACTGCTCGAAATGGATCGCATCGCCGATGAACTCGACAACAGCACGGCGCGCATCTCCGATCTCGTCAAAGCGATCAAGGAATACTCCTACATG
>DATAMU010000894.1:0-4756 GCA_036266605.1 Candidatus Acidiferrum sp.
TACAAACGCGAGGAACTCGCTCCGCAAGAGCCATTGAGTACGACGCCGATGAATCGCCTCGTCGATGCCGTAAATCTCGAGAGCGACAAAGCCCGCCAATTCGGCGAGTTAGTCGACGCGTTCGTGGCGTCGAACTGCCAACAGGATTTGGAAATCCGCCTTCGCGCACAATTGCTGATTTGGCGCGATAACGACGCGAAGCTCCAGCCTCTTGAACAGCGATCGTTTTTGGTGAAAGAAGTCTCGCAGGCCTCGCAGGATCTTTCGACGCTTGGGACGATCGGGTTGGAGGCGCTCGATTTGATGCTCGCGCGCAAAGCTGGTCCCGCTGATTGGAAAACCAGTCAGTCTGCGGTGATTACCAAGATACTGGTGCCTAAAGCGCAATTGCTGATCATGCCGGCCGGTGCAATCCAGAAGTTGGTCGATGCGGCGAGCGCGGGCGGAGCCTGCGCAAAGTAGCGCCGGCGTCTCGCCGGCGGTTTCGTTAAATCGGCCGCGACGTCATTGACGCGCGGCCGTTTCTTTTTTCTTGTGCGACTGTCGTCTACTTCACGTCAGCCCGCGCTTCCACCGGCGCCCGGTTGTGGCAAACCCCCGCCCCCGAATCCGTAAACGTGCTTCCCTCCACCGGCACAAACTCCCACGTATACCCGTGCGGCATCAGCGTCACCTTAATCACTCCAAACGTATCCATGTTCCGCACTTCGCTATTGTCCATCGCAAATCCCAACGGATCATGACTCCGCCCGCCCGTCCCCACCGCAATCTCCCGAATCCCATGCTCCGGGTCGATCTTCCCGTCCGGATCCTGCGGCGCAAATCGCTCATACGAATGCTCGTGCCCGACCAGCAGCAAATCCGCATGCGCCGCATACAAATCCTGCACAATCACCTTCAACTCCGGATGCACCGCATGCTTCCGAAAAATCCCGCTGCTAAACAGCGCATGATGCCCGAACGCCACGATGCAAGACCCCGCATGCTCACTCAGATCTTTCTTCAGCCAAGTCTCTTCCGGCGACCCCGCCGCGCACCCGCCCAACCCCGGCGCATCGCAATTCGAATTCAGCGCAACGATGTGCCACACGCCCAAATCAAAACTGTAATAGCCCTTCCCAACAGGCCCCGCCCGATCCCCCCAATACCGAAAATAGTCCCGGGCCTCAGGCGTCCCATACTCATGATTCCCCAGCGTCGGGTGCGTCCTGTCCTTAAACCGCCCCCACGTCTTCCCATAGCACTCATTGAATTCGACCGAGTTCCCATGTTCGTAGGCGAGATCGCCCGACGCAAACACTTCACCCGGAATCTTCTCGATCAACCTGGCCGTAGCCTCCGCCCCAGCCAAAGCCGTCCCGCACCCCGCGATATCCCCGGCCCCGACGAGCGTAAATACCTTGTCTTCTGTGGTTTGAGGGGTGTCCTGTGTTTGCGCCGCCGGTTTGCCGGGTGTCGCCGCCTGCCCGGGCATCGCATTCGCGCACGCAAGCCCGACCATCAAAATCACCGAAATCCTCAGAAATCCACTCATATGTATGTAACGGGACATGCAGCTCTCCTCATCCAATGCGTGCGAAAGCCTATCATGCGAAGTAGTGCATGCTCATCGGCTAATCGTTGCTAGTACTATAACCCGCTCCAAATCAACGCTTTGCACCACTTTGGGGCAGCCTTTCGGTTTGACTTGCGGCGCCAATGAGCATATTATTCCAACTGGGACCGATTTTGTCCCATTTGACCAGGAGACGATTCGTCGCAGATGTTTAAGCTGTCCAAAAAAGCCGACTACGGCCTGATCGCCGTCAAGCATCTCGCGACGCATCGCAACGCGCACGCATGCAGCGCCAACGAAATTTCCGAGGAGTACGGCATCTCGACGACGCTGATGGCCAAAGTGCTCCAGAAGCTCGCGCGCCAAGGCCTCGTTGCGGCAAAGCACGGTTCGAGCGGCGGCTACCAGCTCGCGAAAGAGCCGGGCCAGATCAGCGCCCTCGATGTGATTTCGGCAATCGACGGTCCAGTGCTGATCACCAGCTGCATCACGAGCCACGGAATTTGCGACGCGACCGACAAATGCTCCGTGCGAGAGCCGCTGCGCAAAGTAAACGAAAGCATCATGCAGGTGCTCAGTACAGTAACGATTTCTCAGATGAGCGAAGAGCATCACGAACCTGCGCTCGTCGCGCTGTCATCGGCCTTGCGATAGGCCGTCGTCGCGCAGCAGTAGCAAAGAAATTATTCGAGAAGTAGGAGACAGGAAAATGGCTGTGAAGCTCCCGATTTACATGGACAATCACGCGACCACGCCGGTCGATCCCCGGGTCGTCGAAGCAATGCTGCCGTATTTCACGGAAAAATTTGGCAACGCCGCGAGCCGCAACCACTCGTTCGGCTGGGCGGGCGAAGAAGCGATCGAAACCGCGCGTCAGCAGATCGCCTCGCTCATCGGCGCCACGCCGAAAGAAATCATCTTCACCAGCGGCGCCACCGAATCCGACAACCTGATGATCAAGGGCGTTGCCGAGATGTACCGCGAAAAGGGCAACCACATCATCACCCAGGCGATCGAGCACAAAGCTGTCCTCGACACCTGCAAGCGCCTCGAAAAATACGGCTACGAAGTCACCTATCTCCCGGTGCAAAAAGACGGCCGCGTTGATCCCGAAGACGTCCGCAAAGCGATCACGCCGAAAACGATTTTGATCACCATCATGTACGCCAACAACGAAATTGGCGCGATCAACCCGATCCAGGAAATCGGCAAGATCGCCAAGGAACACGGCATCATCTTCGCCGTGGATGGCGTTCAGGCCGTCGGCAAGATTCCCGTGGACGTGCAGAAAGACAACATCGATCTGCTCTCGATTTCAGCCCACAAGATTTACGGGCCCAAGGGCGTCGGCGCGCTCTACGTTCGCCGCCGCAATCCGCGCGTGCAGCTCTCCGCCATTATCGACGGCGGCGGTCACGAACGCGGCATGCGTTCCGGCACGCTCAATGTCACTGGCATTATCGGTCTCGGCAAAGCCTGCGAAATAGCGCAGCAAGAGATGGCCAGCGAGAGCGTCCGGCTCCTCGCGCTCCGCGAGCGCCTCCGAAAAGGCCTCGAAGCCAAGCTCGACGAAGTATTCATCAACGGTTCGATGGAGCATCGCCTCCCGAACAACCTCAACATGAGTTTTGCCTACGTCGAGGGCGAGTCCCTTCTCATGGGCATCAACGACATTGCTGTTTCGAGCGGCTCTGCTTGCACCTCTGCAACCCTCGAGCCCAGTTACGTACTCAAAGCATTAGGCGTGGGCGAAGACCTGGCTCACACCTCGATTCGCTTCGGCCTCGGCCGCTTCAACACCGAGGAAGAAGTCGATTACGTGATCGACAAGATGGTCCAGGTCGTCAGCAAGCTCCGTGAGCTTTCGCCGCTGTATGAGATGGCTAAGGAAGGCATCGATATTTCAAAGGTGAAGTGGACGGCCGCCTGACAATTATCATCGATTGAAAAAGGAAGAGGACACAAAGCACATGGCTAATGAAGGAACAATTCGGATTCACCGTTCGATCGGTGGCATCGGCGCGGCATTTCGGGTATCGTTCGTGCCCTACGACTCCGACGGCGAAGGTACGGCGGGCGTTCGTTCGTTTCACGAAGTACAGCAGGTTCGCACGTTTTTGAAGAGCCTCGGTGTCAACGCGGAAGTCATTCGCGACGTGCAGCGCCAACTCGCGGCGGGGCGTTCAGCTTCGGTTCCCAACGTTGCGATCGCCGAAGATGTCGTGAAGAGTTCTGGCCTGCAGGCGACTGCCAAAGTCGGCGCAGGGCGATAAAGTTTTTCGTACGGACACAAAGCTACAGTTGTCGAATCTAAAAGGTTTAGCGGTAAAGGAGCAACAACGACATGGCTTACAGTGAAAAGGTTGTCGATCACTACAACAACCCGCGCAACGTCGGCAGCCTGCCGAAAGAAGATCCCAACGTTGGGACCGGTCTCGTCGGCGCGCCAGAATGCGGCGACGTGATGAAGCTTCAAATGAAGATCAACCCCGACACCAACGTCATTGAAGAAGCAAAGTTCAAGACGTTCGGCTGCGGCTCGGCAATTGCCAGCTCGTCGCTCGCCACCGAGTGGGTCAAGGGCAAGACCGTCGACGAAGCGCTCAACATCAAGAACACCGACATCGTTCGCGAACTCGCGCTTCCTCCAGTCAAGATTCACTGCTCGGTCCTCGCCGAAGACGCCATCAAGGCCGCGATCGGCGACTGGAAGAAAAAGCACGGCATCGAAGTCCTCGCGCACGAAAAAGCTTCCGCCGGCCACTAAGTTTCACCCGGTAGGGGCACGGCATCGCCGTGCCCGTCTTCGCCTCAAGCGGCGAAGGCTTGTAGCGGCGACTTTACGTCGCCATCTTGCTTTTCCGGTTTCGCTGTTTTCATCGCGTTGTCGTCCTGAGCCGACCGAAGGTCGGCGAAGGATCTCAACTTAGACCCAAGCACCAAAGGTCACATCATGGCAACACTCGAAACAATCTCGCCAAGCACCCCAACGATCCGCGTCACCGAGCGCGCCGCCCAAAAAATCCGCGCGCTGCTCGAAAAAGACGGCGTGCCCCTCGATCGAGGTGGTCTGCGCGTCGGCGTCCAAGGCGGCGGTTGCTCCGGTCTCTCCTACGCCATGCGTCTCGATACGCAATCCCGCGATCGCGACAAAATCTTCGAGGAATTCGGCGCCCGTATCTTCGTCGATCCCAAGAGCCT
>DATAMU010000895.1:0-4066 GCA_036266605.1 Candidatus Acidiferrum sp.
CAACCGGCGATCGCCGCGATGATCGGAGGGACAACTAGAAGGATTAGGAGAAGGCGGACTGGGCGTCGCATCTTAAATGTAGATACGCAAAATCGCGCGCACTTGTTGCAGGCTCGCCGCGGACTACGAGGAGAAGAGTACCGATTCGCGCTGAAACATTTTGACCGCGAGGAATAGAGCGATACCCGCATAAACACAAGTGCAGCCGAAGATCAGCGCGATGTACTGCCAGTGATAGGTGCCGGTGACCAATTCTTTGCAGAGCAATCCCACATTCAGAATCGGTACGAGAGCGAGTTTTGCTGTCAGCTCGATTCCCGGAATCACCGCCGCGACCGCCGGCACGATCACCAGAAATGTCATCGGCGTCAAATAGCTCTGCGCCTCTTTAAACGTTTTCGCAAAAAGCGAAATGGTCATCAGCACCGCTGAAAAAAGCACCGCCACCGGCAACGCCATGATAAAAATCGCGAACGCCGTCTGCGCATGCATCGTCAAGATGGGAAAGTCCTCGCCGATTCCTTGCCCTCGCCCGTAGTGCGAAAGCACCGCGAAAGAACCCGCCATCGACAGCACGGAAAGTGTCGCTGTGGCCAGCGACGCCGTCAGCACTACGAAAAATTTTCCGAAGACCAGATGTGTTCGCTCAATCGGGCTCGACAGAATTGTCTCCATCGTGCCGCGCTCTTTTTCGCCGGCAGTTAAATCCATCGCCGGATACATCGCGCCCGTCATGCACATCAAGATGACGAGGTAGGTGATCAGCCCGCCGTAAGATTCGCCGGCCACGCGATCTTCCGACACCACGTTTTGCTGCTCCACGCCGAACGGCTTCATCAGGCTCCCGGGCAGATGCTGTGCCGCGAGCCGGTCGCGCACCATGCTGTCGCGATACTCGGTCAGCTGTTCTTTGATCCGTGTTGCGCTGAGCATCGACTTTAAATCGCCCGAGAAAACATAAATCTTTACCTCGGGACGCGTGCCGTGTTCCACCTCCGACTGAAAACCGGCCGGCAAATCGACCGCGGCTCGAATTTTCTTGTTCGAAATCAGTTCTACGTAGTCCGGGCGTGATTTTACGACGCGTAGATTCTTGGCATCCTTCAACTTCTTCACAACGTCGGGCGAGTCTTCGCCGCCAAGCACCATGATGCGAGACGCCTCGTGAGTCGCTTGATCGGCAACTTCCACGAACGCGTACCCGATTCCCACCGTGAGCACTGGAAACAAGAAGAGTGGAATTAAAATCGATGAAATCAGCGTGCGGCTGTCGCGCAGAGCTTCGGTCAACTCCTTGCGATAGACGATCCCGATGTTGCGGAGCGACATGTTAGTGATCCTCCGCCGGTGGCACGTAAACAGGCGCTACGACCTTCACGAAAATTTCCTCCAGATCGCGCTCGCCGTATTTCGACCGCAACTCATCGAGCGATCCTTCGGTCAGCAGCTTGCCGCCCTGGATAATTCCGATCACGTCGCACAGCTTTTCGACTTCGCTCATGATGTGCGTCGAAAAAATAACGGTTTTACCGAGGTCGCGGCATTCACGGATGAACGCGGTAATCGTTCGCGCCGTCATGATGTCGAGCCCCAGCGTCGGCTCGTCGAAAATCATCACTGACGGGTCGTGCACAAGCGTCCGCGCGATCGACGTCTTCTGCTTCATGCCGGTCGAGAGCTTGTCGCACCGCCGGTCGCGAAATCCGTTCATATCCAACCTGTCAAAAATTTTATCGACGCGCTCTTTCAAGACCGCATCCGACAATCCATTCAGCCGCCCGAAATATTGGACGACTTCGCGCGCCGTCAGCCGTGGATACAGCGCCGTCGCGGTGGACAAAAATCCCACATTCGCACGTACGCGCTCCGGGTGTTCGACAACGTCATGGCCGCACACGACAGCCGTCCCAGCCGTCGGCTCCAAAATCGTGGCAAGCATGCGCAGCGTCGTGGTTTTTCCCGCTCCATTCGCGCCTAGCAGCCCGTAGATCTGCCCGGGCTGGCAGCGAAAGCTGACGCCATCCACCGCGCGAATTTCTCCGCGCTTCTTGTCCCAGAAATGCTTGGAAAGATTCTGGACTTCGATCATTCAGGCCCGCTTGTGATGTGCTGAGAAGGCCGCGTCTCTGTCACGAGACGCTCGCCCACGTAAAATGTTACTGGAAAGCCCAGTTCTGCGCGATTCGAAAGCCCCCCGCAAGTTCCATCCCGTCGCCCGAATCCCGTAAGCTCCCTATAGGGATATCCGCGCCGCTATTGCTACAATTAATTTCTTTGAGGCTCGCCGGGCGACGGGCACGCAAGCCACCCATTGGAATCGATCCACGCAATTTTGGGTGCGCGTGTGCGCGTCAGCTGCGGCAAGTCATCGCGCATAAGCCACTGACACAAAGATGGAACGCATCGTCCGAAATCGGATTCTGATTTTCCTGGTGGTTGCCGCCATTCTCTCGCTCATTCTCATCAAGGCGAGCGGACGCCAGCCTGTCGCAAAAATCAATGCGGTCGTTCCCGCCCGTCAAAATATCGTCGCTTCCATCTCGAGCAACGGCAAAGTCGAGCCCATTTCGCCTTTTGTGATGCGCGCGCAGCTCGACACCTTCGTCGAGAAGATTTATGTCGTCGAAGGCCAGAACGTCAAGAAAGGGCAACGTCTGCTCGATCTGAACGTGAAAGACGTGATAGCCCAGCTCGCTCAGGCTCGTGCGAAGTTGCTAAGCGCTCAGGAGGCGCTACGCGTCGCCAAAGGCGGCGGCGCACCGGCGGAGGCTGCGCAGGCGACAGGCGCGCTTGCCACCGCGATCGCACAGCGTGATCGTTTGCAGCGGACTCACGACGCATTGCAGCGTTTGATCGACCAGCACGCCGCGACAAAAGACGAAATTGCCGCCAACGACGTCGAACTTGCGAAAGCGCAAGCCGAAGTGACGCGGCTCACCGCCGTGAAGCAGCAGTTCGATCGTAGTGTGACGCTCGACACGAGTAGCGCGCCTCTCGCTGTGCAGCAGGCACAAAGTGAAGTCGCCGTGCTTGAAGAAAAGGTGCGCGACGGCCGCATCGTAGCCCCCTTGGACGGCACGCTGTATTCGCTTCCGGTGAAGACCGGCGACTACGTTCACCTTGGCGATCTGCTCGCTGAGATGGCCGACCTCAGCAAGGTTCGCGTCCGCGCGTTCATCGACGAGCCCGAAATCGGTGCGCTCGCACCCAACCAGCCGGTGCGCATCACGTGGGACGCGCTCCCGAATCGCGTCTGGAACGGCAAGACCGAAACCGTGCCGAAGCAAGTTGTCGCGCGCGGTTCCCGCAGCGTCGGCGAACTCCTCTGTACTGTCGATAACGACAAGCTCGAGCTGCTACCCAACATAAACGTCAATGTGCGCATCAATTCTAAAGAGCGAGACAACGTGCTCGCCGTTCCGCGCGGCTCGGTCGAAGGCGAAGGCAGCAAACGCTACGTTTACGTCGTGAAGCGCGGGGAACTTGGCAAGATGCGATTGGAGCGCCGCGAGATCCAAGTGGGTATTGCCGATTCGACGAACTACGAAGTCGTCTCCGGTTTGAATGCCGGTGAGATGATCGCCCTGCCGGGCGACGTCGACCTTAAAGATGGAATGTCCGTGCGCATCATGAACACCGACGACAGCACGGTTCGAGCGCGCCAGGACGGCAACTAATGCGTTTCCCGGTATGCATCCGTGTTTGCGTTACTGCTTTCTTTGCGGCTTCCGTTGTTGCTGGATTCACCGCGGTTCGCGCATCAAGTCCCATCCCGCATCCAGCCGACGCCATCGACTCCGCGCGCCAGGCTTACGAAATCAGCGACTATCCGAAGGCGGTTCAGTTGTTGCAGGAAGCCGCCGCCAAAGATCCGAAGAATCCTGAAATCTTCCTGCTGCTGACCAAAAGCTACGGCGAAATGCAACAACACGAACAGGCGATCGCCAGCGCCGAAAAAGCTGTTGCTCTCGATCCACAAAACTCGGTGTATCACGAGTGGCTTGGCCGTGCATACGGAGAAAAAGCGGAGCACGCCGGACCTTTCAGCGGCCTCTCGCTCGCGAGA
>DATAMU010000896.1:0-5985 GCA_036266605.1 Candidatus Acidiferrum sp.
AAAACCCAGCCGAGAAGAAGAAGGATGCAGGAGGCTTGCCACTCGAAATTTCCGCCGGCGAGGCCGGAGGTGGCGCCGGAGCCGGCAAGGCCGATGAAATGTTCGGTGGAAATGTTGGAGACGAAGAGCGACGCGCCGATGGCGAACCAGCCGATGTTGCGTCCGGCTAGGAAGTAGTCTTCGGAGGTGCGCTCTTTGCGCGAAAAATAGAAGCCGATGCCGAAGACGAGAACGAAGTAGAGACCGATGATGACGAGATCGACCGGGGCGAGCGTCCGGTGCGTGACTGCGACTCCTGCTGCTGCGAGGAGCATCGAGCCTCCGTGAAAACGGCGTGACGGCGAACGGCTACTGTGTCCGTTGCGACTATTGCGACCCTGACCGCGAGCGGCTTCAGCTGGGATGCGAAAATTGCGCGCGGCGCAGTCTATAACAGCGGGTGGGTTGGCTCAATGGGTTCAATTCGCATGGCAAGAGGGAAGAAGAGAAGAAAAAGATAACGCAGAGACGCGAAGGACGCAAAGGGGCACGGAGACGTGTGGGCCTAAGGAGCGCGGAGACTCGATGGTGTCGTAGAATAGTGGGACGCAGCGGCGTCCCGGCGATCGGTATTGCGGGCACGCGGGGTTTGGCTCCGACGGATATTGATGCGCCGCCCGAAGTTGTGTCGGAGCAGATCGAACTCGCAAGCTAACTGGGAGGAAGTGAAGATGAAGATGATTGCGCCGTTGGTGTTTGGTTTGTTGTTTTGCGCTGCCGCGGTGATCGCGGGCGGAAAATCGATTTACGATTTCACGCTGAATTCGATCGATGGGCAGCCGACGTCGCTCGGGACGTACAAGGGCAAGGTTGTGATGCTCGTGAACGTGGCGAGCCGGTGCGGATTCACGCCGCAATATACGGCGCTGGAATCGACGTACGAGAAGTACAAGGACAAGGGATTTGTGATCGTCGGAATTCCGGCGAACAATTTCGGCGGGCAAGAACCGGGAACGAACGCGGAGATCAAGACGTTCTGCTCGTCGAAGTACAACGTGACGTTTCCGATGACGACGAAAGTTTCCGTGAAGGGCGACGACACGACGCCGCTGTATCAATATTTGACGGACAAGTCGACGAATCCTTCGACGGGCGGCGAGATTCAGTGGAACTTTACGAAGTTTTTGGTCGGGCGCGATGGACAGATCGTGGCGCGATTTGAGCCGAAGGTGACGCCGGATGCGCCGGAAGTGACGGCGGCGATCGAAAAAGCGCTGGCGGCGAAGTAAGTCGCGAGCGTTGATATCGATCGCATCCAATTTGCTGTCGGGAACGTAACAACTTATTGAGAAGATGGGCGCGGCAACCCTTTGACGTTTTGATTTGTGTCCCAGGGTGACTGCGCCCTTCCTATTTATGCCGATTCTTTCCCTACAAAATGTGCGCAAGGAATATTCGACCGACGGGCAGCCGGTGCGGGCGCTGGATGGTTTGTCGCTCGATGTGGAGGCGGGGCAATTTGTTGCATTGGTTGGGCGCAGTGGATGCGGGAAATCGACGCTGCTGAATTTGGCGGGGGCGATGGATTTTCCGACCTCGGGGACTGTGTTGCTCGATGGAGTGGCGACGTCATCGCTGCGCGATGCGGAGTTGACGAGGCTACGGCGGGAGAAAGTTGGATTTATTTTTCAATCGTTTCAGTTACTGCACACACTGACGGTGCTGGGGAATGTTGAATTGCCGCTGTTGCTCGCGGGACGGGTCGCGAATGCTCGGGATGCAGCGATCGAGCGATTGGGGTGGGTGGAGTTGGAAGGCTTGGGCGATCGCTATCCGCATCAACTTTCGGGCGGGCAGATGCAGCGCGTGGGAATTGCGCGAGCGCTGATTCATGCGCCGAAATTGTTGTTGGCCGATGAGCCGACGGGGAATCTCGATACGGCGACAGGGAATGTGATTCTGGAATTGCTACGGCGATTGTCGCGCGAGCAGAACACGGCCACGGTGATGGCTACCCATAGCGCGGAGGCTGCGGCGCTGGCGGATGTTGTGGTGCGATTGCGCGACGGAAAAATCGAGAGCGTGGAGCGTCGATAGTGGCGCGGCTTCTTTTATTTTATCGATTGATGGTGCGGCCGCTGTTTGCGGAGCCGGTGCGGACGTCGCTGACGGTATTGGCGATTGCGCTGGGCGTCGCGGTGGTGCTGGCGATCGATCTCGCGGGATTCGCGGCGGCGGGGTCGTTTCGCTCGTCGATGGAGACGCTATCGGGCGACAACGATTTTGAAATTGTGGCGGCGGGAGGCGTGCCGGAGGACATTGTCGGGAAGTTGGCGCAGCTTCCGTATTCGTTGCGGGTTTCGGCACGGATCGAAGATTACGCGGCGATCGATGGGAAGCGGACGATTCCGCTGGTCGGGCTCGATTTCGTTGCGGAGGGGCAGAATCACGCGGATGCGACTTCGGCGTTTCCCATCGCGAAGCCGGACGAGGCGCTCAAATATTTAGGCGATGACGAAAGCGTTTGGGTTGGGCAGAGCCTTGGATATCGCGTCGGCGATCGGGTCGCGCTGCTGCTGAACGATCGGATGCGTGAGTATGTTGTGCGCGGCGTTTTTCCGGATGATGGAGGAAATGCCGCGGCGATTGTGATGGATCTGGCTACGGCGCAGCGAGCGGTCGAGCGCGCCGGGCGTGTGGATCGCATCCTGGTGAAGGTCCCCGAGAAAGATGACGGTGGATCGGGACATGTTGCGAGCGCGAGCGAGTGGGAACGGCGAATTCGCGGCGGCGAAGGCGACGGCGGAAAATCGAGCGCGATTTTGCCGGACGGCGTGGAATTGCGCGCGGCTGGGACCGGCACGGAAGAAAATCGCAAGATGCTCGCGGCGTTTCGCTGGAATTTGAAGTTGCTCAGCTACATCGCGCTCGTGGTCGGAGCGTTTCTGATTTACAACACGATTTCGGTTTCGGTGGTGCGGCGGCGCGCTGAGATCGGAATTGTGCGCGCGCTGGGTGCAAGCCGCGCGGCGATTTTGGCGGCGTTCGTTGGTGAAGCTGCGAGTCTCGGGTTGATCGGCGCGCTGATCGGATTGCCGCTCGGGAGATTGATGGCGAGCGGGGCGGTGAAGTTGATGTCGGCGACGGTGGAGGCGCTGTACGTCAGCAGCCGGCCGGGAGCGATTGGACTTGGCGCCGATTCGATTGTGCTCGCGCTGATCGTGGGAGTCGGCGTCGCGGTGGCCTCGGCGTATGCGCCGGCGCGAGAGGCGTCATTGGTGGCGCCGGTGGAAGCAATGGCGCGGGGACGGCGCGAGTATGTTGCGAAGGTACACAAGCTTCGTGATGTTGTAATCGCTGCTGCTTTGGCGCTGGGGGCGCTTTTTGCTTCGCGTGCGCCTGCCGTGGCGGGCAAACCGCTGTTCGGATACCTCGCAACGCTGCTGGTGATTGCGGCTTCGGCCCTGGCGATTCCGGCGATTGTCGATCTGACGACGCGGATGTTGACGCGCGCGCTCGGAACGATTTTTGGCGTCGAAGCGTCGCTCGCATCGCAAAGCTTGTCGGCATCGCTGCGGCGCACTTCTGTTTTGGTCGGTGCGCTTTCTACTGCGATCGCGATGATGACGGCGGTCGGCATCATGGTTGGAAGCTTTCGAGAGACAGTGCAGCTGTGGATGAACGACCAAGTTCCGGCGGATTTGTACGTGCGAGCCGCGGGAGTGCCGGCTGCGGACCGGCATCCGAGTTTGTCACTGGAGCTTGCCGACAAAATTGCACGGTTGCCGGGCGTAGCGGCGATTGACCGGCTGCGCGACTACGAAATCAGCTACGAGGGGATGCCTGCGGGGCTGGCGGCAGTGGAACTCGACACGCGGCGCGCGTATCACAAGACGAATTTTCTCTCGGGCCGCGCGACCGACGAAGTGGCGGCGGAAATGCGCGGTTCGGACGCAGTCGTTGTCAGCGAACCATTTGCGAACAAGCATCATGTGAAGCGCGGGGACTCGATCACGTTGGCGCTGGGTGGGGGCAGGGCTGCGTTTCGCGTTGTTGATGTTTACTACGACTATTCGAGCGAGCGCGGGACCGTCGTGATGGATCGCGCGACGGCGCTTAAATATCTGCCCGATCCGGCGCCGTCCAGCCTCGCGATTTACATTTCGCCGCAGGCGCGGATCTCCGAGGTGCGGCAGGAGATCGAGGAAGCTGCGGGCGGTTCGCGGATTCTCATTTTCTCGAATCGGGATCTACGCACGCAAGCGCTGGTGATTTTCGATCGGACATTTGCGATTACGTACGCGCTGGAAGCGGTCGCGGTGCTTGTCGCGGTCGTTGGTGTCGCCGGGGCGCTGCTTGCGGTGGTGATCGATCGGCGGCGGGAGCTTGGGCTGCTGCGGTTTTTGGGCGCGGCGTCGTGGCAGATTCGCAAATTGATTTTGGTTGAGGCGGGGCTGATTGGCTTACTCTCTACGCTCGCCGGAGTGGTGCAGGGGTTCGCGCTCTCTTTGATTTTGGTTTTCGTGATCAACAAGCAGTCGTTCGGGTGGACGATACGATTTCATTGGCCGGTGGAGATTTTGCTAGGCGCGTTGAGCCTTGTTTACGTTGCGGCGGTGCTCGCTGGTCTCTATCCCGCGAATGTTGCGATTCGGTTGAATCCGATCGAGGTTGTGCATGAAGAGTAGCGTCATTGCGCGTGTTGCGCTGGCGTTGTTGTTGGCGATGCAGCCGGCGCAGGCTTTCGCCGGGCAAGCGGCCCGCGATTCGCAATACAGCGTTGCGCTGCCGGGATATCGCTACGAATTTCCGCGCGATCACTTCGATCATCCTGAGTATCAGACGGAGTGGTGGTATTACACGGGCAACGTTAAGGCGGCCGATGGGCGGCGATTCGGATTCGAGCTGACTTTTTTTCGCCAGGGCGTCGATCGCGACAAGGCGAAAAGCGGGGCCTGGGATGTGCGCGATCTGTATCTGGCGCATCTTGCTCTGAGCGATCTCGATGGCGGGCATTTTTATCATACGGAGCGTACGAATCGAGCCGGGCCGGGCATCGCCGGAGTGAGTAGCAGCGATGGACGGATTTGGAATGGAAATTGGCAGATTCAGTGGAAGGGCGGCGAGCAAACGTTACGGGCGACCGATTCGCGCTTTGAATTGCAACTGACGCTGCATTCGGAAAAGCCGCCGGTGATTCAGGGAGAGAACGGCGTGAGCCAGAAGGCGGATGGCGCGGGGCACGCGTCGCATTACATCTCGCTGACGCATCTCGTGACCAGCGGCACGGTCGTGCTGAATGGCAAGCAGTTTCAAGTCAGCGGGCTGGCGTGGATGGATCACGAATTTTTCACGCACCAGCTCGAAAGCGACCAGATCGGCTGGGATTGGTTCAGCATTCAACTCGACGGTAATACGGAAATCATGCTGTTTCGCATTCGCCGCAAGGATGGAAGCGTCGATCCGTATTCCGCTGCGACTTTCGTGGACGCGCGTGGCAAAAGCACGCATTTGCTTTCGACGGATTTTTCGCTTCAGCCGGATGGCGCAACCTGGACGAGTCAGGCCACCAAAGCGACGTACCCGGTGCAATGGAAAGTTACAGTGGCGAGGCTCGGGCTCGCGTTGGAAGTGAGGACCGCGTTGGCTTCGCAGGAACTCACGGGTGGTTCGAGCAACGGGACGCTGACTCCGTCGTATTGGGAGGGCGCAGTTACGTACGATGGCACGCGTGAGAGCGCGAAAATCCAAGGCGTCGGATATTTGGAAATGACCGGGTATGACCGGCCGTTTGAAATGGGCTCTGACTAGCGCGCTAGGATTAGCCCGGGAAGAAAAACGCCGGCAAGATGCCCTTCGTTCCTTAGGACAGGCCGGCGTTACCGTCGCGCAACCTGCAATAAAAAAAGAGGCAAGTCCCGGGAACAGGAACTCGCCTCAATTTTGCTAACGGATGCTCGTAATGCACGGGTAGCTAGAACTTGAGTTCAACAGAACTCAACTAGC